>NZ_KB291229.1:0-11131 GCF_000318255.2 Capnocytophaga sp. oral taxon 380 str. F0488 | reverse complement strand
TCACAGTATGGACTTTCCCAAAATTTCAGACTTTGGCAAAGCTGAAAGCTCCCAATAGTCTCTTTCTTACCTCCATTATATCCTTAATTTAAATTTGTCTTTTGTTGGTTCATTGTTCGTCTTTCATTCGTCATTTGTTCGTCTTTTCTTCGTCTTTCGTTCGTCATTTGTTCGGCTTTTGTTCGTCTTTTGTTCGTCTTTTGTTCGTCTTTCGTTCGTTCATTGTTCGTTGTAGACCCACTGTAGAGCCACTGTAGACCCACTCATCGTTCGTTTATCCTATAAGCTTCCTATAAGCTTTATATAATCCTCTCCCAATTTCTCCATTAACCACTAACCATTAACCATTAATCACTAACCATTAAACTTGCTCCCAAAGTGAATAACAAAGATTTTTAAACTTCTATCTTTTTGGTCAATGAATATTATTTTATTACTTTTGCACCCGTTAAGTTCAATATTGAAACAGAAACCGTTCTTTATGAAACGTACATTTTTAGATTACTTTTTTATCACCCTCAAAGGGCTCGCTATGGGTGCTGCCGATGTAGTACCAGGAGTCTCAGGGGGAACTATTGCCTTCATTTCGGGCATCTATGAGGAGTTAGTCGATTCTATCAGCAAAGTAAACTTACAAGCCTTCAAACTCCTTTTTACAAAAGGGTTAGTTGCTTTCTGGAAACACATCAATGGGAACTTTTTTGTAGCTCTCCTTGCAGGGATAGGTATCAGTATCCTTTCGCTTGCCAAAGGTATGAAATGGCTGTTAGAAAATCACCCCATAATGGTATGGTCTTTCTTCTTCGGACTAATGATTGCAAGTGTCTTTTTCCTAACAAAAGAAATAAAACGTTGGAATCTCGCCGCTGTCTTAACTATGATAGTTGGAGGGATTGTTGCTTATATTATCACTGTTATTCCTCCCTTGGTAAATGGCAGTAACCAAAGTATTATCTTTATCTTTTTCTGTGGTGCCTTAGCCATTTGCGCTATGATACTCCCAGGTATATCGGGAGCTTTTGTATTGGTGCTTCTGGGGGCTTATCACACTGTTTTAGATGCACTTAGTTCTTGGAATTTTAAAGTGATTGGCGTTTTTGCTATTGGGGCTATCACAGGTATTCTTAGCTTTTCAAAAGCCTTAAAATGGTTATTTGCTAAATTCCGAAACCTTACCTTTGCAGGACTCACAGGCTTTATTATTGGGTCACTAAACAAAGTATGGCCTTGGAAAGAAACTCTGGAAACAGATCCTACTAATGGCAGTGTGATATGGGAAAAAAGCATATCGCCTTGGGCTTTCAAAACAATCACCAATACCAATCCGCAAATCCTAACTGCTATCTTATTGGCTATTATAGGTTTCTGTGTGATTTACTCTATTGAAAAGTTAGGCGCAAAACGCACTCAAAATTAATATGAAACCATTAGAACGAGGACATAAAAAACTACTCAATGCGTGGGCTTTTTACGATTGGGCTAACTCTGTCTATTCTCTCACCATTGTCTCTACTATCTTCCCTATTTTCTACGGATTGTTATTTCGTATTGCAAAGCTCACCCATATTGAGCTCTTTGGAATGGTGATTAAAAGCACTTCTGTGATTGCTTTTGTAACCGCTTTAGCTTTTGCAGTAGTGGTAGTACTCTCCCCTATCCTCAGTGGTATCGCCGATTACTTAGGGAATAAAAAGAGCTTTATGCGCTTTTTCTGCTATTTAGGAGCTATTTCTTGTGTAGGGTTATATTGGTTTTCCTTAGAACATATTTACTTCGGACTCTTGTGTTATTTTTGTGGCGTAGTAGGCTTTTGGGGGAGTATCGTATTCTATAATTCTTATTTACCCGATATCGCCCTCCCTGAACAGTACGACGCCGTAAGTGCCAAAGGCTACAGCTTAGGGTATACAGGTAGTGTATTATTACTTATTTTTAACCTCATAATGGTAATGAAACCACAATGGGTAGGCTTTGCTACTACTGATGCTGAAACTACTCTCACCACTATGCGCATCTCGTTTATTACAGTAGGAATATGGTGGATAGGGTTTAGTAGTATCCCCTTCTATTATCTTCCCTCTTATAAAAAAGGCAGAGGGGAGTTCAGCAAAAGCATTCTTTTCAACGGTTTTAAAGAACTGCGCAAAGTATGGCAATCTCTCTCAGCTTCTCCTCGTTTGAAGTGGTATCTTATTGCTTTCTTTGTGTACAGTATGGGTGTACAAACCGTTATGCTGATAGCCACTTATTTTGGAGAGCAAGAAATACAATGGGCAAACTCCGAAGAAAGCACTATGGGGCTCATTATAAGTGTACTCATTATTCAATTAGTAGCTATTTTAGGAGCACACCTTACGGTTTTAACAGTGCGCAAATGGGGTAATATTGCAGTGCTCATTGGGCTTAATGTTATATGGGTAGGCATCTGTTTGCTTTCATATTGCGTATATAAACCTACTGAGTTTTATGCAATAGCTATTTTAGTAGGGCTTGTAATGGGGGGCATACAAACGCTATCACGTTCCACCTATTCTGCTTACTTACCCGAAACTAAAGATACTACTTCCTTTTTCAGTTTTTACGATGTAACTGAGAAATTGGGTATTGTAATAGGAATGGGTGTTTATGGTATGATAGACCAATTTACCAATAATATGCGCAATGCTACTATTTCACTAATAGTTTTCTTTGTTTTAGGAATGTTACTGCTTTTTAAAGTGCGAAAAGTAAGTCGTGTAGCTAATGAATGATTATGAAGATATTTTCTGAATTTAGGTTTTTCCTTGAGAAATACGGCTTTGCAGTATCATCGCGTTTAGCCGAGAAGTTAGGAATGCGTGCCAAAGACGTTCGTATTGTTTTTATTTACGGTACCTTTGCCACCTTAGGAGCTTGGTTTGGTGTATATTTGCTTTTAGCATCACTTTTGAAAATTAAGGATTTGTTCTTTGCTAAACGTACCTCTGTATTTGATTTGTAATTATTTTTTTCTTTAAATTTGCACCTTTCAAAAATACTTTGTATATTTGTGCGTTTATTAGAGTATAACTACTAATAAATTTAATCATAAGTAAAACTAAAATTTATTATATTATGGCAAAAACAGGAAACATTTTATTAGGATTGGCAACAGGTGTTGCTATTGGAGTGGGCTTAGGTATTCTCTTTGCTCCTGATAAGGGTAAAGTTACCCGCGAAAAGATTAAAGATAGCGTGAGTGACAAGGCTGAAAAGCTAAAAGAACAACTTGACCGTTTAACTGAGAATGTAAAAGAAAAATCAGCGGAACTAAAAGGCTCTTTGGAAGAAAAAGTAGACACCCTGCTTTCCAAATCAAGCTATAAAGCCGAAGACGTGATTACTTTCTTAGAAAAGAAATTAGCCGCCTTAAAAGCAGCTAACGCTAAATTGCAGAAATAAGCACATATGTCTATCCACTCTATCAAAGAAACTTTTGAGGAAGTTCCTACAAAAGCAAGTACCGCTCTCAATTCGCAGATAGCTTACTATAAATTATTCCTTTTTAGGTTTATAGGTAAATCGTCTTACGGACTTATAACCTTTTTTATAGTATCCTTTGCGAGTTTGTTGGTATTGTTCTTTTTGTCTTTCGCCGGAGCGTATGCTATTGGTGAAGCACTTGGTAGCAATGCCTTAGGTTTTGCTATTGTAGGAGCTTTCTATGTGTTGATTGCGGTAATAGTATTGGCTTTCCGCAAAAAACTTATTGAAAAGCCTCTATTAGAAAAACTCTCTGAAATCTATTTTAAAGCTGAACCCGATGACGAAGAATAAAATCTATAGTTCTTTTGAAGAAATTGATAACGACCTTAAAATACTGCGCTTAGAAAAGGAAATAGACCGACTATCTCTTACCAATCAAGTATCGGCAGTGGCAGAGAGTTTAACTCCTAAAAACTTACTTGCTCACACGTGGCTTTCTTTTTTGTTTAACGAAAGAAGATGGCTAAACTTAGCTATTGAATACGCTATGTTTTTCCTTTTCAGAAGAAAACGCAAATAACCCACTTATAACTTACAATGAGACATAGCCTTGTAAAGAACCTCGATTGGACTTCAGTAATACTATACTTACTATTGGTAATGTGTGGTTGGATAGCTATCTTTTCCACTACTTACAGCGACTTAAACGTTACTTCTATCTTCGACCTCAATCAGTTTTACGGAAAGCAGTTGCTTTTTATTGGGCTTAGTTTCTTGCTTATTATCTTTATCTTAGCCATAGATAGCAGGTTTTATATCAACTTTTCAGTAATATTCTACATCATTTCTATTATACTATTAGCTGGACTGTTTATTTTTGGTAAAGAGACAAATGGAGCTAAAGCTTGGTATGCCTTTGGCTCTGTTACGGTACAACCCAGTGAGTTTGCTAAAGTAGCTACAGCTCTTGCCTTTTCGCGTTATGTGAGCGATATCCACACCGATATTCGCCGTACTCCTGACCTCTTACGGGCTATTGCAATTATTTGTATTCCTGCCGTACTCATCTTATTACAACCCGACGTAGGGAGCTTATTGGTGTTCTTTTCATTAGCTTTTGTACTTTTCCGCGAAGGTATGCCCTCTGCCTTACTCTTCTATCTATTTCTTTCAGGAGTAGTTTTTGTTTCCTCACTAAAGTTTGGAACAACTTTCACTCTGTTTGCTTGTGCAGCTTGTATTGGATTTTACGGCTTTTGGCATAAGAGAAAAACAAAACGCATTCCGTTTCAAAATATATTTATCTTATCGGTTATATGCTTGCTTACGGCGTTTGTTACGCACCCAGTATACGACAATGTACTCAAACAACACCACCGCAATCGTTTGAACTTATGGCTACGTCTTGAAACTGACCCTCAGAAGATAGCTGCAATGAAGCGCGACTTTGCCTATAATACTAATATGGCTGAATCGGCGATAACCTCAGGAGGTACTTTTGGGAAAGGTTTCTTGGAAGGTACTCGTACCAAAGGTAGCTTTATCCCTGAACAACATACCGACTATATCTTCACAACCGTAGGTGAAGAATGGGGCTTTATGGGGACTGCCTTAGTGGTCATACTCTTCTCATTTTTACTATTGCGACTTATAGTACTTGCCGAGCGACAGAAATCTAAGTTTAACAGGGTGTATGGGTATTGTGTGGTATCAATACTGTTTGTGCATTTCTGTATCAATGTCGGTATGGTGATTAGCTTAATTCCTACCATTGGAATTCCGTTGCCTTTCTTCAGCTACGGAGGTTCTGGGCTTTGGGCGTTTACTATTCTGCTTTTTATCTTTTTACGATTAGATGCTAACAGACTGAACGATTGGATTCGATAATAATGACGAATGACAAATTACGAATGACAACAAATTCATATAAAGAAAAACTTTCAGAGGCAACACAGCAATACCTAAAACTTACTAAACAATACAACCAAATTAGCTTCCTCCGATTAGCTGAAATGCTACTTATCATTTGGTCAGTATACAAACTTATAAAAGCTCCATCAGTAGTAATGGGACTATTTTGTATGCTTACTATTGTGGTTTTTCTTCTTTTGATAGTAAAACACAAGAAAATAAGTGCGTTGCGCAGTATCGCTCAAACTAAAATACGCCTCAATGAGCAGGAAATTGCATTTTTAGAACAACATACTTTCTTCACCGATAACGGCAAAGATTTTCAAGAAGAAAACCACCCTTATGCTTACGATTTGGATATTTTAGGTGAACATTCTCTTTATCATTATCTTAACCGTACGCATACTTTCTTAGGCAAAAAACTTTTAGCCAAGCGACTTCTCTCTCCTTCTTCTGAGGACATTATCAACACACAAGAACAGATAAAAGCACTTACTCCCGACCTAAACTGGCGACAAACCTTTACTGCTTATGCTCAACAAATAGATGACAGCAAAGATTTTTACATTAAACTACGCACTTGGGCAAGCAGTACTGCAAAACTATTGAGCAAAACAATGCAATATACTCTCATTGTTCTACCTATATTCCTCATCATAAGTCTTTTGATAGGATATGGAAACGACAACGAACTACTAAAAAGCGTCGGAAAGCTCTTAATCACTGTAAACTTGCTACTGTTTTTCTCTTTTATTGGTAAAATGACGAAAGAAAAACTCGGTTTTGAGCGTACTTATACGATGTTATATGCTTTTAAGGAGTGTATTGCGCAAGTAGAAGCGCGTTTCCCTAAAAAAAACAAACAAGCAAGCGCTAAAATAGCTCAACTTTCCCGATTGTTAGACGATTTGGACAATGTGAGTAATATATTAGTCTCTATACCCCTAAACCTTTTCTCTTTTTATCACGTACATCGCTATCAGCAACTTTTGCAATGGAAGGCGCAATATGCAAGCTGTATTGAAGAATGGTTAGAGTCGGTGGGGGAAACGGAAGTGTTGTGCAGTTTTGCTAATTTTAGTTATAACAACCCTGAATTTGTTTATCCTACCCTCAATAATGATTATGAAATAGCTTTTGAAGCCGTAGGACACCCGCTTATCCCTTCTGAACATCGGATTACCAATGATATTACGTTGGACAAGCACGCTTTTGTATTGCTTACAGGCTCTAATATGTCGGGTAAGAGTACTTTCTTGCGCACTTTGGGGGTTAATATGTTGCTTACCCTTGTTGGGTTACCTGTTTGTGCGCGCAAAGCTGATGTACACCCTTTGCGTTTGCTTGTCTCTATGCGTCTTGCTGATTCGCTTAACGACGGCAAATCGTATTTCTTTGCTGAAATCAATCGTATACAGCAGATAATGGAGACCTTAGAGGACGAACGTTGCTTTGTGCTCTTGGACGAAGTACTACGGGGTACTAATTCAGAAGACAAACAGTACGGCACTATCAAGATTATCGAACGATTGCTTTCCTTACAAGCTTTGGGCGTGCTGGCTACTCACGATATAGAAGTGTGTAAACTTACTGAACAATATCCTCATCAACTTCAAAATAAATGCTTTGAGTCTGACATCACCAATGGAGAACTCACTTTCGACTATAAGTTAAGAGAGGGCGTTTGCCAAAACAAAAATGCTACTTTCTTGATGAAGAAATTGGGAATCATTAGGTAATACCGAATTAATGCCAATAATACCAAAAATGCCAGAAATGTCAAATAAAGATTAGCAAATAGGAAGTGTTGTTAATGGTGAATGGTGAAATTGGGAGAGGATTATAGGAAGCTTATAGGATAAACGAACGATGAGTGGGTCTACAGTGGCTCTACAGTGGCTCTACAGTGGGTCTACGACAAACAAAAGACGAACAAAAGACGAACAAATGACGAAGGAAGAACGAACAAAAGACGAACAATGAACGAAGGAAGAGTGTAGCTAAGTTAGTACTAAGTAGAAGAATACTTGAACGTGTAAGGCAAGTTTCTTCTATTTTTTATGCCTTTAAACTAACATTTTAGGCTTTAAATATTGTTAGTTGGTAATTATTCACTACCTTTGCACCAAATTAAATAGAAATGGCAAATACCAAATATATATTTGTAACTGGGGGCGTAACTTCTTCTTTGGGGAAGGGCATCATTGCGGCTTCGCTTGCCAAGCTCTTGCAGGCTCGTGGCTATAGGGTGACGATACAAAAATTTGACCCTTACATCAATGTAGACCCTGGTACGCTCAACCCTTATGAACACGGCGAATGTTTCGTGACCGAAGACGGTGCTGAGACTGACCTCGACTTAGGACATTACGAACGTTTCCTAAACGTACACACTTCGCAAGCTAATAATGTAACCACAGGGCGCGTTTACCAAAGCGTTATCGAGAAAGAACGCCGTGGTGAGTTCTTGGGCAAAACGGTGCAAGTAATACCACACATTACCAACGAAATTAAGGAACGCATTCAGATACTTGGCAAAACAGGCGAATACGACATTGTGATTACCGAAATAGGTGGTACGGTGGGCGACATCGAATCGTTGCCTTATATAGAATCAGTAAGACAGCTTTTGTGGGACTTAGGAGAGCACAATGGCATCGTGATACATCTTACCTTAGTACCTTACCTTGCTGCGGCGGGTGAACTGAAAACTAAACCTACGCAACACAGCGTGAAAACCCTGATGGAAAGCGGTATTCAAGCCGATATACTGGTTTGCCGTACCGAACACGAACTTTCGGACGAGCTTCGATACAAGCTGGCGCTCTTTTGTAATGTGAAGCGAGAGGCAGTAATCCAGTCTATTGATGTGCCTACTATTTACGATGTACCTAATATGATGCTTTTAGAAGGGTTGGACAAAGTGACACTCAAGAAGCTGAACCTCCCTTGTAAAAACGAACCCGACCTCACCCAATGGAACACTTTTTTGCAACGCTACAAGAACCCCAAACACCGCATAAAAGTAGGGTTAGTAGGCAAATACGTAGAGCTACAAGATGCGTATAAGTCGATTTTAGAAGCCTTTATACACGCCGGAGCGGCGAACGAAGTGCGCGTGGATGTGGAGAGTATTCACTCAGAACACCTCAATGAAGAAAATATAGAAGCCAAATTAGGTCATTTGGATGCTGTGCTCGTAGCCCCAGGTTTTGGCGGTCGCGGTATTGAAGGCAAGATAAAAGCTATTGAATACGTGCGTGAACACCGCATTCCGTTTTTGGGAATTTGTCTTGGGATGCAAATGGCAGTCATTGAATTTGCCCGACACATAGCTGGACTTAAAGGGGCTAATTCTACCGAGATGAATGAGCAAACGCCTTATCCGGTAATCAGCTTGATGGAAAGTCAGAAGGAAATTACTCACAAAGGAGGCACTATGCGCCTCGGGGCTTGGGCTTGTGAGCTTAGCAAAGGCAGTAAGATATACGAAGCCTATGGCAAGAAAGAGATTTCGGAACGACATCGCCACCGCTATGAGTTTAACAACGACTACAAAGAACAGCTCGAAAAGGCAGGATTGCAGTGCACTGGTATCAACCCCGATACGGGTTTGGTGGAAGTGATAGAACTGCCCAATCACCCTTGGTTTGTGGGCGTACAGTATCACCCCGAATACAAGAGCACCGTTGCCAATCCGCATCCGCTATTTGTAGCTTTTGTGAAGGCAGCCTTAAACAATAAACTAAAAAAGAACTAAAACACGGATAAAAACACTTATATGGAAGAAAAAAAATTCGATTTAAAGAGTATTATAGGTTTTACCTTGATTTTTATACTTTTGATGTGGTTTATGAATAACAATAAACCAAGTGAAGAAGAATTAGCTAAACGCAAAGCTCAACAAGAACAACAAGCAAACCAAGCTACTAACACCCAAAAAGACACCCATACCGCTACCTTCCAAGGTGTCCCTACTGATTCGGTAGCCTTAGAAAAGTACAAAGCCAGCTTAGGTGCTTTTGCCTATTCGGCTACTCTACCGTCGGCAAAAGACGGGGTAACTGTATTGGAAAACAAAGACATCAAGCTCACTATCAGCAACCGAGGCGGACAACCCAAGGAGGTTTTGCTCAAAGAATTTAAAACTTATGATTCTTTGCCTGTTTACTTAATTAAAGATTGGAATGCTACTTTTAACCTTAGTTTTACTACTGCTCAGAACCAAACCCTAAGTTCTAAAGATTTATATTTCGAGCCCACGCTAAGCGAAAACAACGGCAACAAAGTGCTTTCGATGAAGCTCAAAACTTCAGAAAACGCTTATTTAGAATATGTGTACACCCTACCAAAAGAGGGTTATATGTTGGACGTGGCAGTGCGCTCACAAGGTTTATCGGGTATTGTGAATACTTCTAAGCCTATGAACATCGACTGGAAGTTACAGGCACGCCGTATGGAGAAGAGCGTCACCTATGAAAACCGTTATACGCAAGCGACCGTGCAGTACGACGGCGACCGCATTAACCGCTTGAGTCAAGGAGGTAATGACGAGCAAAAAGAAGAGAAAGTAAACTGGGTGGCTTACAAACAGCACTTGTTTACATCGGTGCTCATTTCTGACAACCCGTTTGCCAAAGGCGATTTCGTTTCTCACAATATCGCTATGAGCGAAGGAAAAGATGTAAAATACACCAAGAACTTCCTTACTTCTTTGCCTATACAAGCGAAAAGCGGAGAGCTAAGCGAGTCGTTGCACTTCTATTTTGGACCTAGCGATTACAACGTGCTCAAACAGTACAACGACAAGTATGAACTTACTGAGCTCATTCCGTTAGGCTGGGGTATTTTTGGTTGGCTCAACAAATGGTTGTTCATTCCGCTTTACAACTTCCTCACTGATTATTTCTCGGTAGGATTGGTGATTATCTTGATGACCATTATCGTGCGTTTATTATTGTCGCCTATCGTTTACAAATCGTACGTATCGCAGGCTAAGATGAAGGTATTGCGCCCTGAGATTGAGGAAATCAACAAGAAATATGAAGAGCCTATGAAACGCCAACAAGAAACTATGGCGCTCTACAACAAAGCAGGTGTGAACCCGCTCAGCGGTTGTATTCCTGCTCTGTTACAGTTGCCTGTGTTCTTAGCACTCTTTAACTTCTTCCCTACCGAATTTGGATTGAGACAAAAGAGTTTTTTATGGGCTCACGACCTATCGTCATACGATGCTATTTTTGAACTTCCTTTCTCTATACCGTTCTACGGAAGTCACGTGAGTTTGTTTCCATTGTTGGCTTCTGTGGCTATTTTCATCTACTCAATGATGACAATGGCACAGACTGCACAACCTCAGCAACCTGGGATGCCTAATATGAAGTTCCTCATCTACTTATCACCAGTGATGATGTTGTTCTTCTTTAACAACTACGCCAGCGGACTGAGTTTGTACTACTTTATATCTAACCTATTGACCATAGGCATTATGTTGGCTATCAAGTATTGGATTATAGACGAGCAGAAGATTCACGCACAGATACAAGAAAACAAGAAAAAACCTAAGAAGGAAAGTAAATTTCAAGCCAAGATGCGTGAGATGATGGAGCAAGCCGAAGCCCAACGCAAGGCACAACAGAAGAGATAACCGAAGGATTAAAAATAATTATAAGGTACTCCGAGCCCTTAACATAAGGGGGATGGAGTACCTTTTTTAGTTATAGATTAGGAAATTAGAGAATTAGAAAATGAGGAAATGAGAAAATGAGAAAATGAG
>NZ_KB291228.1:24913-35808 GCF_000318255.2 Capnocytophaga sp. oral taxon 380 str. F0488 | reverse complement strand
TTCCTCATTTCCCCATTTCCTCATTTCCTCATTTCCAAATTTCCTAATTTCCTCATTCTCTCATTTTATAATTTTCTAATTCGCTAATTATAGCTATCTTTGCATTTTAATTACTCAAAAAACTATGGCAGAAAAACACCATTACAAAGGTCTTACCGATGCGCAAGTCCTTGAAAGTCGCCAAAAATACGGCGAAAACTCCCTCTCATCAGTAGAAGGCGAACCGCTTTGGAAACAATTCTTAGAAAAGTTCACCGACCCCATTATCATCATTCTTCTCGTTGCCCTCGTCTTCTCTTTTGGAGTATCTACTTATGAGTATATGGTGCATAATGAAGGTTTCGATGCTTTCTTAGAGCCCATAGGGATTCTTTTTGCTGTACTCTTGGCTACAGGTGTCGCTTTCTATTTTGAACATAAAGCCAATAAACAATTCGAAATTCTCAATCAGGTAAACGACGAGATTTACTATAAAGTCATTCGCAACGAACACATTACACAAGTGCTCAAAAAGGATATTGTAGTAGGCGATATAGTGATTTTGGAAACCGGTGAAGAAGTACCCGCCGATGGCGAGCTCCTCGAAGCCGTATCAATGCATATCAACGAGTCTACCCTTACCGGAGAACCTTTGGTACACAAAACCACCAATCCAGCCGATTTTGAGGCAGAAGCTACTTACCCTTCTAACTACGTTTGTCGCGGTACTTCGGTATCCGATGGTCACGGTATTTTTGAAGTGAAAAAGGTCGGCGATGCTACCGAATACGGCAAAGTGTTCGAAGGGGTTCAGATAGACAACACAGTGAAAACTCCCCTCAACGAACAGTTGGATAAACTCGCAGGAATGATTACCAAAATCAGTTACGTCATTGCAATTTTGGTGATTGTAGGTCGCCTTATCCTATATTTTACACTTCCTGCTCATAACATAAACCAAATCGATTGGATTGATTTTGGTCACTATCTTCTCAATACAGCGATGATTGCTATTACTGTGGTGGTAGTTGCGGTACCCGAAGGCTTACCGATGAGTGTTACCCTCAGTTTGGCTTATAGTATGCGCAGTATGATGGCTACCAATAACCTCGTGCGCAAGATGCACGCTTGTGAGACGATGGGCGCTACTACCGTGATTTGTACCGATAAAACGGGTACGCTCACCCAAAACCAAATGACTATCTACGAAACTTATTTCAATCGTTTTACAGATGAACAATTAGGTGAAAAACTCATCGCCGAATCGATGGCGGTGAACTCTACGGCTTACCTCGATTTTACTGATAAAGAAAAACCAAACGTGCTGGGGAATCCTACCGAAGGAGCACTCCTATTGTGGCTCTACGGCAAAGGAACCAACTACTTGCCCATACGCGAAGGGAGTGAAGTGCTTAACCAACTCACTTTTTCTACCGAACGCAAGTATATGGCTACTTTGGTGCAATCACCTGCGTTGGGCAAATCGGTATTGTACCTAAAAGGAGCTCCCGAAATCGTAATGACTTTTTGCTATGAAGGTGGTAAATTCCTTTCCGATATTCCTCAAGCCGATTTCGAGGCAAAACTATTACAATACCAAAACCAAGCGATGCGTACTATCGGTTTTGCATATAAAGTAATCGACGACCCGAATACGGTAATATCCGAAAATGGTAAGTTAGTGATAAATAGCTTAAATTTTATAGGTATTACTGCTATTTCTGACCCCGTACGCCCTGATGTACCTGCTTCTATTGAAGAGTGTTTGCACGCAGGCATTCAGGTGAAGATTGTAACCGGTGATACACCAGGCACCGCTCGCGAAATCGCCCGCCAAATACATTTGTGGGACGATACTTGCACCGAGCGCAACCAAATCACCGGCGTAGAATTTGCCGCAATGAGCGATACCGAACTCTTAGACCGCATTACCGACCTACGTGTGATTTCACGCGCACGTCCGCTCGACAAAGCACGCCTCGTGAACCTATTGCAACAAAAAGGCGAAGTTGTAGCCGTAACCGGTGATGGTACCAACGATGCACCAGCCCTCAAAGCTGCCCAAGTAGGTCTTTCAATGGGCGACGGAACCTCAGTAGCCAAAGAAGCTTCCGATATCACTATCTTGGACAACTCGTTCAGTAGTATCGGTAAAGCCGTAATGTGGGGGCGTTCACTCTATTTAAACATTCAGCGTTTTATCCTCTTCCAGATGACTATCAATGTGGCAGCGTGTATCATCGTGCTCATTGGGGCATTCTTAGGGGTAGAGTCACCGCTTACCGTAACCCAAATGCTCTGGGTGAACCTCATTATGGATACCTTTGCGGCATTAGCGTTAGCGTCCTTACCACCGAGCAACCGCGTAATGAACGATAAACCTCGTGCGCGTGGTGCTAATATCATTACAAAACCAATGACGAAAGGCATTTTTGGTGTAGGAGGATTCTTTGTAGTGTTACTTTTTGGTTTCATTCAGTACTTTAAAAATGAGGAAATCACCAGTCTCACTCAATTCTCAATTACTGATTATTTCAGTCATTTCTTTCACTTCGGAACACCCAAAAACGGACTATCGGCTTATGAACTTTCTTTGTTCTTCTCGATATTCGTGTTCTTGCAATTCTGGAATATGTTCAATGCCAAAGCTTATCGTACTGGCAAGAGTACTTTTTATAATATAGGCAAGAGCCAAGGTTTTATACTTATCGCTACGGTGATTGTCATCGGTCAAGTGTTTATCACTACTTTTGGTGGACAGATGTTCAATGTAACCCCACTCAAACTCACTGATTGGACAATCATCATTGGCGCTACCAGCCTCGTACTCTGGACAGGAGAAATTCTCAGAGCCATAAAAACAGAAAAGTAATAGTTACATACTTAGCCGAATTTTCAAACTTTGGCTAAGTTGATTACCCTGATAATCAAAATCCTTTAGTTACATTGTAAGGGCGATTTGCCAATCGCCCTTACAAAACAAAACTTTCCAGATAAGCTCTTTTTTTGTATTAAAACTTTGCTGATTTGCTAATTTTCTCCTATCTTTGCCCCAGTATTAATTTAAATAAAGGTGTAGAAAACGGAATTAAATGTACTTTACTTTCAGTATTTTTGGGGAGATTATTGCTAATGGTATCAAAGATTTTAAAAGAATATTTTATGTTAAAAGTAAAGAAAATGACGTTGAAAATAAACTAATTTCCGTAGACAGTATATGGTATGATAGTGATAACATTTCACCCAAAAAATAATCATTAAAACATCAACAATATGACTTTTTTTAAAACTCTCTTAGCCACTATCCTCGGATTCTTTATCTCTATGGGGATATGTTTTATTCTTTTCCTCATCTTCATTTCTGTGATGATAAGCTCAGTGGTAGGTGGTGCCAAAGGTGAAGAAGTGAGTGTGAAGGACAACTCTGTACTCGAACTCTCTTTTGAAGAACCATTAGTAGACTACGGCGAGCGCATAACCTTTAAGGATTTCGACTATACCTCTGAATCCTATAACGGACTTAATGCAACTCTCAAAGCTATTGAGAACGCCAAAACCGACAAGCGTATCAAAGGTATTTACCTCAAAAGTACGGGTAACATCGGCGGATTAGCTTTCGCTCAAGAACTTCGCAAGGCTTTGCAGGATTTCAAGACTTCTGGCAAATTCGTTTTAGCTTATAGCGATGAAATTTCCCAACTCGATTACTATCTCCAAACCGTAGCCGATAAGGTGTATATTAGTCAGCTCGGAAGTGTTGCGCTCCGAGGTCTCTCTTCTGAAGTCCTTTTCTTCAAAGGTCTCCAAGAAAAAAGCGGTGTACAAATGGAAGTGATTCGCCACGGTAAATACAAAAGCGCTGTAGAACCTTTCTTAGACAATAAGATGAGTGATAACAACCGCAAGCAACTCACCGAATTACTCTCTGCTATGTGGAACGTCATCGTTACCGATATCGCTAAAAGTCGTAATATTCCCGTAGAAAAACTCAATGAAATAGCTACCAATGTAGGCGGACGTACTGCCCAGTTAGCTAAAAACAACGGACTCATAGACGGCATTCTTTTCCGTGATGAATTCGAGCAAATCATCTGTGATAAAACCGGTAGTAAAAGTATCGATAAGGTTGATTTTATCAATATTGAAGACTATGCCGAAGCCGTAGTAGGTAAAGCAGCGGGCAAGCACTCCAAAAATAAAATAGCCGTTATCTATGCCGATGGTGAGATTATGCAAGGCGAAGGACGTGCCGAAATCGTAGGTAATGAAACCATTATCCGTGCTTTGCGCAAAGCCTCTGATAATAAAGATATAAAAGCTATTGTGCTTCGTATCAATTCCCCTGGTGGCGATGCCTTAGCCTCTGAATTGATGCACCGAGAAATCGAAGTTACTAAAAAGAAGAAAAAGGTATATGTCTCTATGGGCAACTATGCCGCTTCTGGAGGCTATTATATTGCTTGCAATGCTAACCGCATTTTTGCAGAAGCAGGTACTATCACCGGTTCTATTGGGGTGTTTGGGGTAATTCCCAATGTAAATGCCTTAGCTACCAACTGGGGTATAAATGCCGAAACTGTAAGCACTCACCCTAACGCTCAGTTCTATAGTGTATTCCAAAAACCTACTGAACAATTCAAAAAAGAAATGACCGAATCTATCGAGCAAGTGTATACTGTATTTTTAGACCGTGTAGCCAAAGGGCGTGGTAAAACAGTTGCTCAAATAGACTCCATTGCACAAGGAAGAGTATGGAGCGGTAAAGAAGCTCTTGCTAATGGTTTGGTAGATGAAATCGGCTCGCTGAATGATGCTATCGCCTACGCTGCTAAAGACAACGGACTTAAAGAATATCGCACCGTTTCTTACCCCACTTTCGAAATGGACTTTAAAGCAATGTTCCGTCGTTTTGGAGCGAATCTGAGAGGCGAGAACTTGCGCAATGAGATGGGTGTAGAAGCTTATGAAGTCTATCAGCAGGTGAAACATATCGCTCAGCAACGTGGAGTGCAAGCCCATTTAGAATACGATGTGAAACTGAAATAGTTATAAAAATTAACACAATATTAACACCTAAAAACTTGCTTAGTTCATTTTAAAGAAGTACATTTGTACAGTGAAATTCTAAATAGATGAAGTTATGAAACGAGCTATGTTTGAATATACCACAATGATTTTATCGAAAGTGAGTTTCGACCCTAACCTATTTTGTAAGGAACTAAAAAAAGCTATTGATAGGTTATTACCTTATGAAATAGAAGAATTGAAAGTTTGGTTAGATGACTACACCAAAAATAAGCCCGAACTGATGCAGTGTATGGTGCTTATGGATAAATGATAACAAAAGCTGCCTACGAGAGTAGGCAGCTTTTTCTTACTTCTTATCTCTTACCTAAAAATGAACATCACCAGTACTCAAAACCCCCTAATAAAGAAAATAGTTCTCCTCAGCGAGAAATCACGCGAGCGTAAAAAAGAAGGAATATGTGTAGTAGAAGGTGCTCGCGAGATACGCTTAGCCCTTGAAGGAGGCTACACTCTCGAAACACTGCTATATCAGCCTGAGATTTTTGCAGAAGAACACTTGCTAAAACTCCTTAGCTATACAGCTCAAGGAGTAAATCCTATCGCTATTAGCAAAGAAGTATACCAAAAGATTAGTTATCGCAGTTCTACTGAGGGGGTTATTGCCTTAATACAAACTAAAAAGCACAGCTTAAATACGTTGGCTTTCGCAACCGATTCTCCTTTGTTATTGGTAGCTGAAGCTCCTGAAAAACCAGGTAATATAGGGGCTCTTCTTCGCACTACTGATGCTGCTAATATAGACGCTGTGATTATTGCTAATCCTAAAACTGACCTCTACAACCCTAATATTATACGTTCGAGCGTGGGTTGTGTGTTTACTGTTCCTATCGCAACGGGTAGCACTACTGAAGTGATTGATTTTCTCAAAGCCAAAGGTATCAATAGCTATTGCGCTGCTCTTACTGCCTCTAAACCTTACTACGAAGTATCTTTTGAGGAAGCCAGTGCTATCGTAGTAGGTACGGAAGACCAAGGTCTTACAGAGGAATGGCTTACCCATAGCACTCAGAACATTATTATCCCGATGGAAGGTGTAATCGACTCTATGAATGTATCAGTTGCTGCTGCGGTGCTTATTTTTGAAGCGAAAAGACAAAGGGTAAATCTTAATTAATAAAATATTTATAGAGAACAAGAGCTCCACTTAGCTTGCTAAGTGGAGCTCTTTGTTATTATTTGTGTTCGTGTAGTCCGCATTCTTTTTTACTATTGCTTTCCCACCACCAACGACCTGCGCGAAAATCTTCACCCTCTTTGATAGCACGAGTACAAGGGGCACAGCCTATGCTTACAAAACCTTTGTCGTGTAGCACATTATAAGGAATGTTATGTGCCTTGATAAAGGCTTTGGTATCTTCAAACGTCCAATGGAGGATAGGATTGTATTTAAAGAGCTGGTAAGTATCGTCCCATTCGAGTATAGGGAGATCTTTACGAGCATTACTTTGGTCAGCACGTAAACCTGTTACCCATACTTTCTTGTCTTTTAGCGCTCGGCTAAGGGGTTCTACTTTGCGTATATGACAGCACTCTTTGCGCAGTTCTACTGAGCGATAAAAAGACAAAGGGCCATTTTTATGTACATATTCTTCTATATCGTGTGTTTTGGGATAATAAGGCAAAATATGTGTATTGTAGCGCTGTTCAGTGCTTTCCCAAACTGAGTAAGTTTCGTTGAACAAGCGACCGGTATCTAAAGTGAAAATACTAATAGGAATTTGGTTTGCGAGAATGAGGTGAGTAATAGCTTGGTCTTCTAACCCAAAGCTGGTTGAAAAAACTATCTCATTAGGAAATTGTTCAGCTAAAAAAGTGAGACCTTCTACTTCTGTTTTTTGTAAGAGAGCGTTATGTAATGTTGTTAATCGTTCTTTCATAGTGTTATTTATTGTCAGCAAAAGTGAGATAAGGCATAATTTCTTTTATAGGTACTTTCACTTCAAAAGGCGTATCTACATAAGGAGCTATCTCAAAAGGTTCATAGAACAAAATGAGAGCATCGGCTGCTACACCCATTTGGTTAGGAAGACGAAAGGTTCCATCTTCAAAATCAAACTTTTTATCATCTAAAGGAGTGATGGTGGCGTTTTGTTGTGCTTTCTCAAAATAACGTTTGGCTATTTGGGTTACTTTTTCTTCATCGGTAAAGAGGTTTTCATTGGTAATTACTTCACCATTATCTAACGCAAAGTGAGTGAAAACTTTGGTTTGTATAGGTTGTGCTTCACCGGTAAAAGCATAACGGTTGGACACTAAAGAAAGCATCTTACTGTTTTGCCACATAATGCTATCGGTAGCGATAAACTCGAAAGCAGGGAGCTCAGGGAAATGTTCGTGAAGCTTATAGTAATCTTTTGTAAGGCTATCTAAAGCTTTTTCTATACTGATACCTTCCACTTGTAGAGAGTCGTCGTTGGAAAGGAGAAAATTGGAGAGTTGTAGCTCTATTTCTTGATTGAAATTCTTAGCAAACTCGCTATTACCGTTGCAATATAGATAGTTTAGGCTTACAGAGAAACAGTTATCTTCGCAATTCTCATCGCTACGTTCTATAGTTTTCTCTTCAAAGCTGATTTTTTGAGTACGGGCATAGTGACGGTAAATGCAGTAACCGCAGTAACCGATTATTATAATGAATATAAGACCTAAAATAAGGCTTAGTTTTTTTATATTGTTTTTTTTCATCTTTTTAAAACCTTTGTCTGTAAAATTTCAACTTTACCAAAGTTTGCGACGCAATTAATTATTTACAATTAATCACTAACCATTGACATAGATATTTCGGCATACCATTGCTGATAGGTTGATTTGTTTGTCGTTTACCAGTAGAGTCATAGAGTCGTCGAAGGGTTCTTTGCTGAGTACTTCTATTTCGTCGCCAAGAGCTATATTCATTTTGTTGAGGTAAACGAGAAATTCCTTAGAGGTGTTCTTTACTGCTGCACATATACCTTTATCGCCTTGTTTGAGCTCGCTTAATAGGGTTTGAATAGTGGTGGTAAAAACGCCTTCTTTGTTAGGAATCGGGTCGCCGTGGGGGTCTTTTTTAGGAAAATCGAGGAAAGCATCGAGACGCTCTATAAGTTTTTCTGACTGTATATGTTCTAACTCTTCAGCTATTTCGTGCACTTCGTCCCAAGAAAAATTGAGTTTTTCGACTAAGAATACTTCCCAAAGACGATGTTTGCGAATGATAGCAATAGCTTTCTGCGTGCCTTTTTTAGTGAGTGTTACCCCTTGATATTTTACATAGTTGATGAGCCCCTTATCGGCTAACCTTTTAAGCATATCGGTTACTGATGAAGCTTTGGTGTTCATCACTTCGGCAATAGCATTGGTATTCACCTCTTCTTTCTTTTCGTTATAAAGGTGAAAGATAGCTTTCAAGTGGTTTTCTTCAGATAAGGTCATTTTGCTTTGTTTTTAAGAGAAAAACCGCCTTTTACAGCGGTTCTATTACTAAATGCATCAGCTATTTTCTAATTCAGTAAAGAGAGCTTTTAGCTCGGTAGCGTCGTGCGGACTGAGTTTACCTGCAAGCACAAGACTCAGTTGGCGACGTTGTAGGGCACCGTTGTAACGTTCTTTTTCGAGCTGGGTTTCTGGTTCTATTTCAGGTACTTTTACGGGGCGACCGTTTTCGTCTACCGCTACGAAAGAGTAAATCGCCTCGGTAGCTTTGGTACGTTCGCCATAGATATTTTCCATCCACACATCAATATATACTTCCATAGAAGTAGAGAAAGCGCGAGAGATGGCGGCTTCGACCGTTACAATGCTTCCTATGCGTATGCTGTGAGTAAAAGCCACGTGGTTTACCGATACGGTAACGGTTAAACGCCCAGAGTGACGTTGTGAGGCAATACTAGCAGCTCTATCCATACGGGCGAGGAGTTCACCCCCAAACAGAGCGTTGAGGTGATTGGTTTCGCCTGGGAGTACGAGGTCGGTGAGTATAGTACGTGAGTCAGAAGGTTTTTTCTTGAGTTTCATCATTATTTTAGGGTTGAGTTAGTATCCAGCCACCGTCGAGTTTTTTCTCTTCTTTAGAGTTTTGCACTTCTTTTTGTTGTAGTTTAGCTTCGTCCATAGAATCGAACCCGCCATAACTTACTTGGTACAAACCTCTGGCATTCATTCCTAATACGAAAGCGTTTTTATACCCTAACTTTTGGAGTTGTTTCACTCGGGTTTCTGCGTTTTTCTCGTCTTTAAAAGCCCCTGCAATCACTTGGTATTTTTTAGCTGCCATTGCCGAATTTGTACGTACAGGGGTAGAGGCTACACCTGAGGTATTGGTTTGAGCGGGCTTAGGTGTTGTAGTGGTTTGTGCAGGTTTGGGCGCAGTGCTAGTTTGCGCTGGCTTAGGCGTAGAGGTAGCTTGTACAGGCGTGTTAGCGGGCTTGGCTGTCGCTACCGTAGTGGCAGCTTGATTAGTGGACTGAGTAGGTTTTTGTTCAGGCTTTACTTGCTCAGGTTTTACTTGTTCGGGCTTTTTAGCCTTTACTTTTTCTACTTGCAAAGGAATAGCAGGAATAGTAATAGGCGGGGTGAACACGGCTGCTTCGCTGAGTTTTTGGTTAAGACGCTCTTGTACTAAGCTGTCAGTAATTGCAAACTGTTGTTCGTTATTGCCATCGTTTACTACTCTTTCACCAAAGAGCAGGTAAGCTCCATAAGCCAAAAAGGCTAATCCTACTGAGGCTACTGCTGTATATTTTACATACGGCATTATTTTAGCAGGTTTCTTTTCCTTAGCTGGCGGTGGGGTAGTACCTCTGTGGGTTTTAGGAGTATTGGTTACCACAGGAGCTGTAACTTGGCTCACAGGACTTTCAGTAGGAGTTACTACGGCATCTTCTTCTTCTGGAGGAAGGTTAGGAATGCCGGTATCGGTACTTGAATGGTCGAGTGTAGGACGGATTTGATTTTCTTCTATTTTCAAATCGGAAGCGGTTACTTCGTGAGGTACGAAAGGCGCCATACCGAAAGAATCGGTAAGGAAATTCACGTCGTCAGCGGGTTCGAAAGAGATACGACCTTCGCCGACTAACCTAAGAGTCCCGATTTTTTCGAGATTTAAGGTTTGGTCTTGTTTTAAGATGCGTTTCCACCCTTCGACAGCTAAGTTTACGTAATCTTCTACCAAGTTATATTCGATGCCTGTTTGTTCGGATATATACTTGATGAGCAAGCCGTCGTTAGAAGTGAGGCTTGCGTTGAAACTGAGCTCTCGTTTAGGAGGGTCGAACGTTTTATCTTCAGCCATTTGGGCTGATTTTCTATTAGATATAAATGCTCCAAACTTAGGGATAATCACGCATTGGTGTTTGTAGAGCAATTCTTCGATGTATACATTTAGGTCTTTCATAATTCCGATATTTTAAGTTATTAAAATGATGGATTTGCCTTTTGAAACAACAAAGGTACGATATTTTTTTATACCGACCAAGTTTTTTGATAAAAAAGTGGTCTTGCCAAGAATCGAACTTGGATCAAAAGTTTAGGAAACTTCTATTCTATCCGTTGAACTACAAGACCTGTGAGTAATTTTTTGCAAAGGTACGACTTTTTTTGAAACTACGAAAAAATGTGATGAAAGATGAGAAAATTAAGAAATTAGAAAATTAGAAAATTAGAAAATTAGCAAATGAGTAGTGATAAAAATAGTTTTTTGACAGGTCGGACGTGTCGGGCAAGAGGTTAGGCGAAATTGAAGACTTTATTGGGGAGGGTCTTTGAGAGTCGGAAGGAAACGGAAAAGTTCGGAAGAAGGTTAAGAGGGATTTTGATAAAAAAAGGGTGTAAGGAGGGTGGGGGTAGCTTAT
>NZ_KB291228.1:10264-24893 GCF_000318255.2 Capnocytophaga sp. oral taxon 380 str. F0488 | reverse complement strand
AATTTGGAAATTAGCAAATTTGTGAGAGGAGTTTTGGGGGAGTATGGGGACGGGAAACTTTTCTTATAATTAAGGTGTAATTGAATAAGAATTTTACATTTTGGGCTTTGGGTTGTATTCATATTCAATTTTTGATTTATCTTTGCGTTTTAAAAACTAAAAATAAAATGGATTTTCTTTTTACTGCTGATGCCTTTGTGGCACTTATTACTCTTACGTTCCTCGAAATTGTATTGGGGATTGATAACGTGATATTTGTCTCTATCGTTACGGGTAAGCTGCCCGAACATCAACGTAAGCGCGCTACACGCTTAGGGCTTTTTTTGGCGATGTTTTTGCGCATTGCTCTTTTATTAGGCATTTCGTTTCTGATTAGGTTAAAAGACCCGCTTATCAGTCTTGACTGGGGGTGGTTTTCAGCTCATTTTAACGGGCAGGCTCTCATACTGCTTACGGGGGGTATCTTCCTGCTCTATAAATCGACTAAGGAAATTCACGCGAAAGTGAATCATATAGAACACGTTACACAATCGGATAACCCTAAGGGGCGACAACACGCTTCTTTCGGGGGAACTATTGTACAAATACTGTTGATAGACCTTATTTTCTCGATGGATAGTATTCTTACGGCGGTGGGAATGACCAGCGGGCTGACAGGGGCGATTTATATAATGATTACAGCGGTAGTGCTTTCGGTGGGCATAATGATGCTTTTTGCAAACCCTGTGGGCAACTTTGTAAACCGCAATCCTTCGATTCAGATATTGGCACTTTCGTTCTTGATACTCATTGGTTTTATGCTTATTACTGAGAGTATGCACCTATCGGAAGCGGTATTGGCAGGGCAAACGGTAGGCGCTGTGCCTAAGGGATACTTGTACTTTGCGATAGCGTTTTCGTTAGGGGTAGAGTTTCTGAATATGAGAATGAGGAAGTCTTCACCTTCAACCTCTCTCCCAAGTAGTGGCGAGCAAAGTGAAAAAGAGGTAGAAAAATGATGAATGGTTAGTGATGAATGGTTAATGGTTAGTGATAAGAGGAAGTGTATGTAGCTCACGCTATAGAAATTCGATAAAAAAATAAGCAAAAATAAAGGCTTTGCTCTTTTAGAGTCAAACAAAAATAGATTGTAAATGAATGGGCTTATCTCTTAGAGGACGATTTGCCAATCGCCCCTACGCATACCGAAAAGACGAGTGATTATAAGGTAATCAACTTTTTCAAAGGTCGTAACAAGACAGGGTGCGAGCTACAATGGAAGACTTTGAAGTACCCACAGGAGCAGTTGCCCATATAGAAAAACAATATACCGAACTTACCTCTCTCAGTTGGGAAGGACAACGCACCTTTACCGATGAAGATTTTAAGCTTGTGATAACACTCTCTATACACCGAGATACTGGAAAACCCACAGCTATCTTTATAGGGACTACCCAAAAAGCTCTTTTTGATAAACTATTAAATGATTTAAGTAGTTATGGTCTGCAATGGGATTACACTTCGTATGATGACGAAAATGAAAAACCTTAGAAAAGAATTACGCCCCGATTTTGCAACCGCAGAAAGGTTATACCCACTCGTGCTCAAACGCCTGCAAGACTACGAAGCCTTTTGGGATACTCAAAGTGAAGACACTCCCGAAGAAGTGTTTGAAAAAGAATACAAGGCGATGGAGCAATACCTCAGTGAGCTCACCGGTAAAGACCTTTCCAACACTTGGCTATGGGAATGGTGGGAAGGCAACGGCATTGAAGCTTTTGCCTTTGATTTGGCTATGCCTGACCCTGTAAAACACAACAACCTCACCCGAGAGGACATCGCAGCTTTTGTGCGTATCATCATAAACAATGAATTTGAGTGCGAAAACGATTTTCAAAGGGAGTTTATGCCTTATATGTTTTATAGCGATGGCTACTTCTTTCAGTTTTTAGAACTCAACTGTCCGCACTTTGACCCTACTGTGTTCAATACCACAAAAGATAAAGAGGGTAAGTATCACCAACCTACTGTAGAAGGGGTAATGAAAAAGATATGGAGATAAAAAACTTTGCCAAAGTTTTGAGACTTTAGCAAAGTTGGTTCTTATTATGATAGTAGGTTATTTTTTATAAGCTGTTCCTACCATATTCACATTGTTGATTGGAGTCATTGCAAAATTATCAACTGTAATAAGCACTATAGTAGCGCCTAATTTTGCAGCTTCTTTTTTTTAATTTTTTGGTTGCTTCATCACGCAGTTTAGATTGTTTTCCATAAAGTCTACTTGCTTCTGATGATACATCTCCCAAACGTGTTAATCCCTTAATATCTTCAGGATTTCGTGTAATAATAATATCTTCTTCTGATACTTTTTCACCTCTCACTTCTGCTTTTTGAGGAACTTTTTCTTCTTGTTGAGCAACTTCACCACTATAAGCAGTCCCTACCATATTCACATTATTGATAGGTGTCATCGCAAAATTATCAACAGTGATAAGTACTATAGTAGCACCTATTTTAGCCGCCTCTTGCTTGATTTTCTTAGTAGTTTCATCTCGTAATTTAGATTGTTTTCCATACAATCTACTGGTTTCGGCAGAGACATCATTCAAACGTTTTAATCCTTTTATATCTTCAGGATTACGAGTGATGATTACTTTTTCCCAATCATTATTGGTTTGAGCATACCCTATAAAAGACAAGGCAACAAATAGCATTAAAAATAGTTTCTTCATTGTTTTATATTTTATATACTTGTTTTAATTATTATTCTTTTTGAGCAATTCCTTTTGAAAGTCTGAGCATAGGAAGCACACTATGCGTTACCCAACCTTTATTTTCTGTTTTATCAAAGGTAAAGGTTCTCATATAGGTATCCTCCTTAGCTAAAAAAGATAGATTGTAGAAGGGAGTCCTTTCTTCTTTCTTAAAAATAGCCTTTACTTGCGCTTCATTTTGCATTACTATTTGTATTTCATCGGTTTTATCGAACACAAGGGTATAGGCTCGCATATAATAACCGTCATAACTTTTAGCAATTATAAAGGGCTGAGATTTGTCATTAAAAGTTATATCGTATGTATCATTACTAAGAGGTGAATCCGACTTTTTCATAGTGATATAACCTTCTTGAGCTAATTTTTCATAAGTAGCTAATTCTTCTTCAAGAATATATTTTCTTTCACCTGTAACTACACGTGCTACCCCATAAAAAGGAGTTGTTTCGGCTAAAGCTTCTTTTATTAGCTTGTCAGTTTTAGAAGTTGTTAGATTATCAGAACAAGACATTAATCCCATTCCAAAAATTAGAAATAATAGAAAGTTCTTCATTGTTTTATGGTTTTTAAATGATTTTTAACGGTGCAAAAGTAAGCGTTTAAAACAATATTCTATTTAAACTTTTTCAAAATATATTTTACTTTTTCGATAATATTTTTTACTTTTGCCTCTCAAATCATTAACTTATTATGATGAATATAGAAAATGTAATCAATAAAATTGTACAAGAGAGGACTAAAAAGGGGTATTCTTATGAGAATATGGCTGAGGAACTACACCTCTCTGTGCCTGCTTATCGCAAATTGGAAATAGGAGAAACTAAATTATCAGTAGAAAGACTTTTCCAAATTTCTATGGTATTAGAAATACCTGTAGGAGAATTACTCGATTTAGAAAAACAACAAATGGTACAAAATAACTATCATAATGATGCAGTATATCAACAAAAAATAGAACATTTTTACCAAGAAAACAAAGAAATAACAGAACAACTCATCAAATCCAAAGATGATTTAATTGCTCAATTGCAGAAAGAAATAGCCTATTTAAGAAAAGAATAATTTACCACTAACTTTTGCAAAGTGGAATATTCTAACACCAAACCTAACACTTAAATATCTAAACAAATGGAACTAAATCGTATCAAAGGAAAAATAGCTTTCATCTCGGGTGCCAGTAGTGGGATAGGTAAGGCGGTAGCCGAAAAGTTGGCGCAAATGGGCGTTAATTTGATTCTCTGCGCTCGTCGGGCTGAGGTGTTGGTAGAACTGAAAGCCCAACTCGAAAAAGAACACGTTGTGGAGGTCATAACCTTAGCTTTCGACGTGAGAAACTACCAAGAGGTGGCGAAAAATATCCAGTCCTTACCCGAAAAATGGCAAAAAATAGATATACTCATCAACAATGCGGGTTTGGCAATAGGATTGCAACACCTCTATACTTACGCCATAGAAGATATAGACCAGATGATTGACACTAATATCAAAGGGTTTACCTATATTGCCAATAGTGTGATTCCGCTAATGATTGCCACCGACAAGGTGGGGACGATAGTGAACGTCGGGTCGGTAGCGGGTGAGATAGCTTACCCCAATGGCAGTGTTTATTGTGCGACCAAGTTTGCCGTAAAAGCCCTCAGCGATGCGATGCGTATAGAGCTAATGGACAAGAAGCTGAAGGTAACGACCGTAAAACCAGGGTTGGTAGAGACCAATTTCAGCAAGGTGCGTTTCAAAGGCGATGAACAAAAAGCTGAGAATGTGTATAAGGGTATTACGCCCCTATATGCCGAAGATATAGCCGACACTATCGCCTATATCGTCAATCTGCCAGATAAAATACAAATCACCGATATTACTGTTACCCCGCTCCACCAAGCGGATGCCTTACATATTTATAAATTAGCAGATTAGATAATTTGCTAATTGCTAATTAGTAAATTATACTTACCTTTGTCACAAAATAACGTATGATGTGGTTCGTTTTTGCACTACTTTCGGCTATCTTTGCTGCTCTTACCGCTATTCTTGCCAAAATAGGCATTGAAGGGGTCAATTCTAATGTAGCGACCGCTATCCGCACAGTGGTAGTTGTGTTGCTGGCGTGGGTAATGGTTTTTATCACCCAAAGTCAACATAATATTGCCCAGATAAGCCAGCGCAGTTGGGTCTTTCTTATCCTCTCAGGAGTTGCCACAGGGGCATCGTGGTTGTGCTATTACAAAGCCCTGCAAATGGGTGAAACCACCAAAGTTGTTTCGGTAGATAAACTAAGTATCGCCATCACCTTTGTTTTGGCTATTATCTTCCTACACGAAGACTTCACCCTTAAATCGGTGATAGGTGTCTCACTCATTACCATAGGTACCTTAGTGATGATATGGTGAGAGTAGGAACGAAACGCTTGCACTAGCAGGACGGGCTAAATTTCCCCATAGAGAGGTTCTTAAAGAAATTAGGTTATTTACGATAAGTATAGGAGATGTCTGTACCACGTTTATATTACGTATGTGGCACGAATATAAGGAGGAGATAGGAGAAATATTTTTTGTATGTTACGTCAAAAAAGACTACCTTTGCTCCCTAATTTAATAAAAAAATCGTTATGAAAAAGCTGTTAATTTTAGCAAGTCTTGCTCTCATTGGAGTTGCTTGCCACAAAAGTGATGATGACAATAACAATAATAACAATAAAAAAACTCCTGACCCGTGGGAAGAAAAGACATTATTGCCTACTAAGTACATTATAGAGCGTTCAAAGGATGATATCTCCGAAATGGTTTACACCATAGAGGACGGATTTATTAAGGAAGCAAGAGAGTTCAAAACTTATCGTTCAAAGCGAAAGGAAGTCAAACATTTGATTATTAAGCCCCTAAAGGGTAAGAAACTTCCTGCCAGGATAGATATTGATAAAGACGGTATAGCTCAAGGAGTTGTAGAATTTAGTTTCAATGACCAAGACCAAATTACTGAAATTAGAAAAAGTAGAATAGGAAAGCATCCTATGTCTATTACTTTTGGCTACAAAGATGGAAAACTAAGTGAATTTTCTCCTTCAATCGTTTACAAAATTACCTACCCAGATGCCCATACTGTGGTGGCAACGAGTGCTTCTGGACACGACAGAAAAACCTATACTTTTAGTCCAGAAGGCAACTTGACAAAGAAAGTAAAAGATAAACTCAATGACGGAGGAGAAGTTTTTCTTAGAGAGACCTTTCAATATGAGTATGACCTGCAGAAGAAAAACCCAAAGAGAGACTTGCAAATACAACTTGTCACGTTAGCAAACACTCCTTTAGATAAGTACATCTTTTATGAGCTTTATGAAGCCACTAATAGCAAAAACCTTGTAGTAAAACAAACTAAACTAACCCAAGTACAAAAAGACCCTAACAACCCCAGCTTAGGACTTACTACAGGCACTCCATATTTAACTGAATATAAAAATGAAGCTAATAATCCGCAAGGTTACGCTACTAAAATTACCGAAGTGATGATGGGATATGATAGTACTATTGAAAAATATGAGTACTAATACAAGCTCTATCATACTTTATAGTTAGAAGAGAAGTATCACTAAACTCAATTAAGAATGTTAATAATAAAAAATCTCCACGCAGGTGTGGACGGCAAAGAAATCCTTAAAGGAATTGACTTAGAAATAAAAGCAGGCGAAGTACACGCTATTATGGGACCTAATGGAGCGGGCAAATCTACCCTTTCGGCGGTGATTGCGGGTAACGAAAACTTTGAGGTAACAGAGGGTGATATCCTCCTCAATGGCGAAAGTCTGTTAGAAGATGCCCCCGAAGAGCGCGCACATAAAGGCATCTTTATGTCTTTCCAATACCCTGTAGAAATCCCTGGAATATCAGTAACCAACTTCATCAAAACTGCTATCAATGAGAGTCGCAAGGCACAAGGATTACCCGATATGCCTGCTGCTGAACTTCTCAAAAAAATACGCGAAAAAGCCGCCCTTCTAGAAATCAACCCCGACTTCCTTTCGCGTTCCCTTAACCAAGGTTTTTCGGGCGGAGAGAAGAAACGCAACGAAATCTTCCAAATGGCAATGCTCGAACCTAAAATTGCTATTTTAGACGAGACCGACTCTGGTCTTGATATCGACGCCCTACGCATTGTAGCTAATGGGGTGAATAAACTCAAAAGCAAAGACAACGCTGTGCTTGTTATCACCCACTACCAACGCCTTTTAGACTACATCGTCCCCGATTACGTACACGTACTTTCCGATGGTAAAATCGTAAAAACAGGCGACAAAACCCTCGCCTTAGAATTGGAAGCAAAAGGCTATGATTGGCTGAAATAATTGAACTTACCCAAGGCTTGCACAATGTTTGAACTCAACAACGAACAACGTAGATATGTAGGCTTAGACCCTATATTACCTCATTGGGATAGGGTTTTATTGGCAGGCGACAAACACCGCCCTGAGAGTATATTGTATTTTGACGGCGACATCATCAAAAGGCATATCATCTCCACAAAGGAAAAATATATTGAAAAACAATACGAGGAAGCGACCCGCAATCGTGAGATGTTATTGCCTAAAACAAGAAAAGGTAAAGAAGTACCTCTGCAAGCCAATCATTTTGAGAAGCGTACCCCTATAGGTGTTTCTGTTGAACTCAAGAATGATAACATATATATAGCAAGTTATACTTCCGAAACCACTTTTTACAACAGTCATTGGGATAAACCTTCCGATAGAAAACAAACCTCTATCCCCCAGCAAATAGCCGATTTTATCGCCCAATCACCAGCAAATCATTTAGAGGAAATAGCCGAATTTAAACAACAGAAACGCAAGCACGTAAAATTCAAAAAAGGCGATATTTTCTGTTTTAAGCTCAATCGTACCCAATACGGATTTGGTAGGGTGTTATTAGATGTTTATAAGGTAGAAAAAGAGAATATCATACCTAAAAATCACTTTTGGAGGTTTTTATTTGGTCGTCCAGTGATGATACAGTTTTTCGTATATGCTTCTGATACTAAAAATATTCCTATAGAGGTATTGCAACAGCAAAAAGTACTGCCCTGCAATGTAATGATGGACAACAAACTGTTCTACGGGGAATATGAAATTATAGGCAATGCTCCTATACCCGATGAAGAATACGACTTTCCTATCAACTTTGAAAACGATGGTTCTATGCTATATGGAGCCCCTAAGTACATATTGCAATGGGGATTGATACAATTAGGAATGAGTGAAACTGCTTTTGATGAAAGAGCCGAAAAACTCAAAACACTTACCGATGATTTGGATTATAACAATAGAGGAAATGGTATTTCGCCACAGTTGTTCAGAAACTGTGATTTACAAGAGGTGCTAAGTGGCAAAGCGTTAGGATGGCGAAAGAGAGACTTGAGAGCTCCTTTTAACAAAAAAGTAAAAGATGAAATTCTCACTATCTTTGGTCTTGATCCAACAGTAAGCTATGCCTCCAATTGCAAAAAAATAGGTTTGCCCTTACCAAGTGAATTAAAAGATTAACAAATGAGCTAATGAGCTAACAACTAATGAACAAACCACTAATGACTAATTTAAAAGAAAAATGGGTAGCTACTTTTGAGCAGTTCCCACATAAAGGTGATATATTAAAAGACATTCGCAAAGAAGCCCTCAGTTTCTTTGCCGAAAAAGGTTTCCCGCATAAAAAAGTAGAAGCGTGGAAATACACCTCACTCTCTAATCTCCAAGCTACTGATTACAGCTTGTGGCAACCTATTCACAATAAAACAACCCTCTCACCCGAAGTGTTACATAAGTACGCTATCGCGGATTGTTATGTGCTTGTATTTGTAAACGGCTATTACTGCCCCGAAATGTCGAGCAAAGAGCTCACAGGCGTTACTGTTACACCCCTATTAGAAGCATTACACAAGGGTGGAGAAGCCTTTATCAAAAAATACTTCAATGTCAATACCGAAAAAGGCGATGTATTCACAGCCCTCAACACGACTTTTGCCTCAGAAGGGATATATATAGAAGTACCTAAGGGAAGAGTGGTAGATAAACCCATACAGTTGCTGTATTTCAACGACAGAAAAGAAACCACTTGCTACCAACCACGCAATATTATTGCAGTGGGAGAGAATGCACAGCTCAAAGTTATTGAAGTTCACCAAAACTTATCGGATACTGCTACGGCAATCCTTACCAATGCGGTAACCGAAGTGTTTGTAGCCAAAGAGGCTTTTCTTGATTATTACAAATTGCAAAACGATAGTCTTACCGCTTCTCTTATTGATAACACCTATATTTCGCAAGAGGCAAACAGCCACGCCAGCGTGCATACCTTCTCGTTTGGTGGGACACTCACTCGCAACAACCTTAATTTCTATCACCAAGGCGAGCATTTGGAATCTACCCTCAAAGGATTGAGTATCCTCAAAGGCACGCAACACACCGACCATTATACGCTGGTGAACCACGCTTGCCCTAATTGTGAGAGTCATCAAGATTATAAGAGTATCGTAAGTGATGAAGCAACCAATGTGTTCAACGGTAAGATAATGGTGGAGCAAATCGCCCAGAAAACGAATGCTTATCAGCAGAACGACAATATCCTCCTCTCCGATAAGGCAACGGTATACACCAAGCCCCAACTCGAAATCTTCGCCGATGATGTGAAGTGCTCACACGGCTGTACCGTAGGCTCTCTCAGTGCAGACTCCTTGTTCTATTTGCAAACACGTGGGATAGGCAAAAAAGAAGCTTCTGCCTTACTCACCTATGCTTTTGCAAATACCGTATTGGAGAGCGTAAGCATTCCAGCCCTTTCGGAGTATATCAATCGTATTATTGCTGAAAAATTAGGGGTAACCGTAGATTTTTAAGAGAAGAAGTATTAATAAAAAAGAAAAGCCTACTTGAAATTTCAAGTAGGCTTTTCTTTTTGAATATTGTGACTGTTGTTTTAAACTCCTGTGTAGTTCTCGGGGGTGATGACTTTTAGTTCTGCCTTTACATCTTCATTTACTTCCAAGGTATCGATGAAGTTGCTGATAGTCTCGGCTGTGATAGCTGTATTGGTGCGCGTGAGGGCTTTGAGGGCTTCATAGGGATTAGGATAGCCTTCACGACGCAAAATCGTTTGGATAGCCTCGGCTACTACTGCCCAATGGTCTTCTAAATCTTCACGGATTTTATCCTCATTTAAAAGAAGTTTATTGAGTCCTTTGAGAGTAGATTGCAGGGCTATGAGTATATGACCAAAAGGCACCCCTACATTGCGCAATACAGTACTATCGGTGAGGTCGCGTTGTAGACGGGAAATAGGTAATTTCGCCGATAAATGCTCTAAAAGAGCGTTGGCTATGCCTAAATTACCTTCGGAGTTTTCAAAATCAATAGGGTTTACCTTATGAGGCATAGCCGAAGAGCCTACCTCGCCAGCTTTTATCTGTTGTTTGAAGTAATCCATAGAGATATATGTCCAAACATCGCGGTTTAAATCGATGAGAATCGTATTGATGCGTTTGAGAGCATCGAAAAGAGCGGCTAAATGGTCGTAATGCTCAATTTGGGTAGTGGGAAAAGAATGGTGCAAGCCTAATATTTCCTCTACAAAGCGGGTGCCGAAAGCCTTCCAATCGATATTAGGATAGGCTACTTTATGAGCGTTGTAGTTACCGGTAGCTCCCCCAAACTTGGCAGCATAAGGCACTGCTATAAGGGTTTGTAACTGCTGTTCTATACGAACGACAAACACCTCGAACTCCTTGCCTAAACGTGTAGGGGATGCCGGCTGACCGTGAGTGCGCGCCAGTAGAGGGATATCTTTCCATTGGGTTACTAAACTTCTCAGTTTGCTAAGCAATTGCTCCAAGTCAGGCAAATACACTTGTTGTACAGCTTCCTTGATGCTAAGTGGAATAGCGGTATTGTTGATATCCTGAGAGGTGAGACCAAAGTGGATAAACTCCTTGTATTTTTCTAATTGCAGTTTATCAAAAGCCTTTTTAATGAAATATTCAACCGCTTTTACATCGTGATTGGTAGTTTGCTCTATTTCTTTTACTTTTAGAGCTTCCTCTTCAGTGAAATTTTGGTAGAGTTTCCTCAAATCGGTATATTTTTCCTTAGGAAAATTGGCGAGTTGAGGCAAGGGGAGTTCGCATAGAGCGATAAAGTACTCTACTTCCACTTGTACGCGATAACGAATGAGTGCCATTTCGGAGAAGAAAGGCACAAGGGAGGTCGTTTTATCGGCATAACGACCATCGATGGGGGAAATTGCGGTTAACATAATTTCAAATTAGAAAATTAGCAGATTAGAAAATTAGAAAATTGTCTCATTGCTTAGTGTGTAACAATCTTGTAAGTTTAATGGCTAAATCGGTGAAAATAACTTTGCCATTGCCATTGCGCTCTACGTGTAACTGGGCTTCTTCGAGGAGGTTGTGTATTGCCTCGATATTACCGCCATGAATAAAAGGGGCAAATTTGGCAAGTTGGAAAGTAGGGTCGGCGAATTGTATATACACCAAATTAGAGGCGGTATAGTTCAGTAGGAATGCCTGGCGGAATACCTCAGCGCAGTATTGCAAAAACTGTTTTTGCGCCTCCCGCCCTACGGTATTGATTTCGTCACTCCACTGCAAGAGTCCTTGTATAGAGGCTTTGTTACCACGCGCGCGGTAGGCAGTACGCACCCACGCAATAAACCAACGCTCAAAGATGGCTTCTTCGCTTTCTTTGTTGTTCATCAGTTGGAGGGCTTTGTTGAAGTTTCCTTGAGCGCGTAGGGCTATTTTGGTCGCTTCGGCATCAGCTAAACCACGTTCTACGAGGGCTTCTTTAATAGCATTCTCACTTAGGGGCGGAAAACGCAGGATTTGGCAACGTGATTTGATAGTGTCTAATAGGGCATTTTCATCTTCTACCACCAAGAGAAAGACTGTTTTATCGGCGGGTTCTTCGAGGAGTTTGAGGAGCTTGTTAGAGGCTTCGGCATTCATCTTCTCTGCCATCCAGATAATCATTACCTTATAACCACCTTCAAATGATTTCAGAGCTAACTTATTGGTAATCTCTTTAGCCTCATTTACCCCTATGTTGGCTTGTTTTTTCTCTATACCAAGGAACACGAGCCAATCAAAAAGGGAACCATAAGGCTGTTCTTTTACAAAAGCGCGCCATTCGTCCATAAAGAGAGCACTAATAGGGTCTTTTTTCACCTTGTCATTAATAGCTGTGGGGAAAGCAAAATGGAGGTCGGGGTGAGCGAGTTGGGCGCATTGAGCCTTTGCCTTGGGGTTATCGTGCGAAAGAATGAGAGTCGCGTAGGCGATTGCCATTGGCAGAGCGCCTTGTCCTTCGCCTGCCACAAATAATTGAGCGTGTGGAATGCGACCTGCTTCCACACTGGCTTGCAAATAGTTCTTTATTGTATCGTATCCTAAAATATTTTTAAAATCCATTTGTTATTTTCTTCTGAAAAGCACTTGATTAAAGCTACTAACTCTACTGCGGTCTTGTTGCGTCATAATGGCATAAACAGTCCAAGGAATTAGTAAATAACCCCCAATGATAATATAATCACGTCCAGCAAAAGCATAGATAAGTGCGGGTACTCCCAAAATAAGAATAATTAAGGCTACTATTTGTCCTATTTTTGAGGGTTTAGCATAAAAATCATTAGGCTCATAATTATATCGGCGGTTGCAGTTCTTGCAGACCAGCAAATTTTCTTCACCTTCTCGCATAGCAAACTCTACACGGTCAGCTGCTTCTGTACTGTATGCTATTTCTTTAGCGCAATGCTTACATTTAGTATATACTTTCATAGTTGGTAAGAATTAGTACTTTGTGATTTTCGAACACCCTCTTGTATAATGTGATGTAAATGATACTTCTATTTCTTATAAATATTATTTTCCCTGTTGATATCTACACTTCTGTTATTAGGGTCTAATACTATACTCTGGATATTGTTCAAAGGCATATCGAGTTCAAAAGTGTAGGTAAGGTTACCCCAACCCCAAGCAGGAACTACCGTACGGGGATAATTAGGGTAAGTGTTTGGTTTTTCGCCGTAAGTCATTCGCAAGGGCACATATACGTATTGGGTTTTACCAGCTTTATCGGTTACAAAAAGGTCGATAGAAAGAGGCAGGCGTTCTAAGCGTTTGAGGGTAATTGCCGTTTTATTTCCTTTGGCTTCTACCTTGTCGATAGCGTAATCGGCTACGTGGTCAGTTTGCATAAACTCATTGAGGAACCATTGCAATTGCATTCCTGATACTTTTTCGGCTATGCGAATAAAATCATTGGGGGTTGGATTCTTGAAAGCATATTCTCGGTAGTAGCGTTTGAGAGTTTTCATCAGTGCTTCGTTACCCATTAGATAATCTAACTGAGTGAGGAAGAGTTGTCCTTTGTAGTAAGCGGCAATACTATAAGCGTAGTTCGTCGCATAACGGTCGGAATGAGTGATGGTAGGTTCTTGTAACCCCGATTTTACTAAGTTTAGGTAGCCGTTGTAGGCTTTATTAAAGGGATAGTTGGTTGCAGGAATGAGGTGCAACACTTGTTGTTCGGCAAGTGTTTGGATATAGGAGGTAAACCCTTCGTCCATCCACGGATAAGCTGCCTCATCGGTAGCTAAGAGGTGTTGAAACCAAGCGTGAGCCAGTTCGTGAATGGCGGTGCCTACTAAACTCTCGTATTTCTTACCGCCTTCCATAAGGGTACACATTGCATACTCCATACCACCATCGCCTCCTTGAATGAAAGAGTATTGAGGCCAAGGATATTTGCCTATAAGTGTATTGAAATAATCGAATACTTTGAGCATATCGGGCTGGATACGCTTCCAATTCTCTGGATATTTTTTATAGAAGAAGTGTATGGTCTTACCGTCGGTGAGAGTGTGCTTATCGTGAGTAAACTGAGGGTCGGCAGCCCAAGTGAAATCGTGTACACGTTCGGCTATAAAATGCCACGTTTTGGTTTTAGCTTTGGTTTGGGGTATTTTTACGCCCTTATCTTCATAACCACAGCCCATTTCGTTAGGATTTTGCAACACGCCTGAACCTGCTACCACATAGGTTTTGTCGAGGGTGATTTTTACATCGAAGTTACCCCAAACGCCGTAGAACTCACGACCTAAGTATTCGGTAGTATGCCAACCTTGATGATCGTAAGCTACCATTTTAGGGTACCATTGTGCCATTGAAAGCGCTACGCCATCGGGGCTATTACGACCTGCACGACGTATCATTACGGGCACTTGACCTTCAAAGGTCATATCGAGTACTGTTTTGCTGTGAGGTAGAATAGGGGTGGGGAGGGTTACTTTTAGGATTGTACTTTCGTGAGAGAAGGTAGCTTTTTGTCCGTCCTGACTCATAGCCGTAATGCGCAATAGTCCGATTTCAGAAGGTGAGAGTTTGGCTATACGACTCTCGTAAATGGGGTTTTTATCGGTGCCGAGATTGTTAGCCATACGTCTATCGGGGTCGGGGATGGATTGCAGTTTGCTATCCATTTCGCTATTTGGCTGAAAAGCGTTGAAATAGAGGTGGTAGAATACTACGCGTAGGGTATCGGGAGAGTTATTGGTATACGTGAGTTTTTGGGTGCCTTTATACTGAAAGTTTTTCACGTCCATCGTTACGTTCATTTGATAATCAGCTTGTTGTTGCCAAGGGTTATCTTGGGCTATTGCATTCAGCGTAAAAGCGAAAATAGAGAGTGCTAAGAGTATTTTTCTCATTATTATATTCTATTGATAGTTATTGAAAGTGCAAAGGTACGAAGTAATTAGCAAATTAACAAGTCGTGGCACGACGGGCAGGTGGAAAATGAGGAAATGAGGTGCGAGCCGCACAGG
>NZ_KB291228.1:0-10244 GCF_000318255.2 Capnocytophaga sp. oral taxon 380 str. F0488 | reverse complement strand
TATACGAATCTTGGACGATTGGTATAGAAGGGGTATATAAATAATTGATTAATAGTGTGATACAGCAATACTAAAAAATGTTAAAAAACGGGGTTTTCGAGGCGAAAGAAAAAGAACCTCACCCCGTCCCTCTCCCAAGGAGAGGGGGTGTGTGGTGACGGAAAGATGAAGCGCAGTGATATATAGAACGAAGATAAGGAAAAGGTAAGGTATATAAAAAATTGGAAATAAGTGGGTTAATAGAATGAGAGGGGTTAGGGTATTGGTATTTTTTATTATTGTTGTATCTTTGCACCGATTTAACTTCTTAGGTTTAACACTTAACTAAAAATGCAAACATATCACGACCTCTTGCGCCATATCCTCGATAATGGCTATTCTAAAGATGACCGTACCGGCACGGGAACGACTAGTGTATTTGGTTACCAAATGCGCTTTGACCTCAATAAGGGTTTTCCGCTTGTAACGACTAAAAAGATACACTTAAAATCGGTTATTTATGAATTACTTTGGTTTTTAAAAGGAGATACAAATATTAAATATCTCACTGACCACGGGGTACGCATTTGGAACGAATGGGCAGATGAGAACGGTGACCTCGGTCCTGTTTATGGAGCGCAATGGCGCCACTGGAATGGCGAGGCGATTGACCAGATAAAAACGGTGGTAGAGACCCTTAAACAAAATCCTGAAAGCCGACGGATTATCGTTTCGGCTTGGAATCCATCGGTATTGCCTGATACGGAAAAATCGTTTGCGGAGAACGTAGCCAATGGTAAAGCGGCATTGCCTCCTTGTCACGCACTGTTTCAGTTTTACGTAGCCGATGGGAAATTGTCTTGTCAGTTATACCAACGCAGTGCCGATGTGTTTTTAGGGGTGCCTTTTAACATTGCTTCATATGCTTTACTGACAATGATGCTTGCGCAAGTATGCGATTTGCAATTAGGAGATTTTGTGCATACTTTTGGTGATGTGCACATCTATAACAATCATCGTGAGCAGGTAGCTTTACAGCTCAGCAGAACGCCACGCCCTTTGCCTACGATGCACTTGAATCGGGCAGTGAAGGATTTGTTTGCCTTTGATTATGAGGATTTTCGTTTAGAAGGCTATGACCCTTACCCTACGATTAAAGCGCAGGTATCGGTATAAAGTTAAAATTTCGTTAAAAAATGCTTAAAATTTTGCTATATGGAGCTTTTTTGTTTCATTTGTGCGTTTAAAATAAAGTAAATACTATAAAAAAATGAAGAAATTTCTTACAATCGTTATCGCTTTGGTAACCTTACAAAGTGCGTTTTCACAGGTTATTTCGGAGACTTTTTCGTCAGGGAGACTCAATAGAAAACAGAAGATAGGTATCTACAAGCCTGAAAAGTACACGGATAGACAGGCATATCCGCTGATAGTAGTGCTCAATGCCGAAACGCTGATGGAGCCTGTTGTTTCGATGGTGCGTTATTACGAACAGTTTGGTGAAATGCCTAAGTGTATAGTGGTGGGTGTGTATGAACCCAAACAAGAAGATGTAACGGTGGTAGAAGAGGTGGGTCGCCCTATTAATGAGTCGGCTCGTTTCTTTGAGTTTGTATCGGCAGAATTAGTGCCTTACATACAAGGGAAATACCCAATAGCTGACCTAAAAGGGGTTATTGCTTCGGAAGAGGCGGGTTTTTTGGCTAATTACTATATGCTTGCCGAGAAGAAACCTACTTTTAATATGATAGTAAGCCTTAATCCAGTGGCTCTTCCACGTATGGGAGAAGAGTTTTCGCACGCTTTGGCAGCGGGAGTGCCTAACCGTTTATTTTACTATATGGCTACTGCCGATGTGGAAAACAAAGTAGTGTACGACAAGGCAATTCAGTTTGAAAGAGCGATGCGCTCAGCGCCTGTGCACGAATCGGTAGAATATCACTTTGTTGATTTTAAAGGAAGCTCAGTAAACGCTGCTAAACTGCAAGGGATAGCACAGGCTCTTGATATGTGTTTTGACATTTATAAACCCATAGGAGGCAAGGAGTTTAAGACCCAAATGGAGACTCTTGAAACGGGGATTTATGAATATTTGGAGAACAAATATAACACTATTTATAAACAGTTAGGCGTAAAGAAAGTGCCTATACTAAACGATGTGATGGCTACTTATACAGCTATTAATTCGTCGCAAGACTGGGAATCGCTTAAGAAATTAGCAAAATACGTAGAGAGCAATGGCTACCTAAAAACAGCTATGCCCAACTTCTTTTTAGCTGAATATTACGAAAAGATGGGCGATGATAAAAAGGCACTGAAAACGTATCAGAAAGCGTATACTGAGCCTAATATAGATTTCATCACAGGAGACTTGATAAACGAACGTATCACGCATTTGCAAGCTACCAAACGCAAGAGTAAACGCACAAAAGTAGTAGAACCTATAGAGCCAGCAGAAGAAGTGGCACCTGCACAAGAAGAACAAAATCCTACCGATGAAAGTAATCAGAACTAAGATAGAAGGTGTGGTGATTATTGAGCCACAGGTGTTTTTTGACGGAAGAGGTTACTTTTTTGAATCGTTTTCGCAACAGCGATTTAATGAGTTAGTAAGCCCCACTGTATTTGTACAAGACAACGAATCGCAATCGACCTATGGGGTATTGCGCGGATTACACTTTCAGAAACCACCTTTTGCACAGGCTAAATTGGTGAGAGTGGTAAAAGGAGAAGTACTTGATGTAGCAGTGGATTTGCGAGAAGACTCACCTACCTTTGGGCAGTATGAGTCTGTGATACTAAACGAAGAAAACAAGCGCCAGTTTTTTATCCCGAGAGGTTTTGCTCACGGTTTTGCTGTATTGAGCGAAGAAGCTATTTTTCAATACAAATGCGACAATTACTACACTCCCGAGAGTGAGGGTAGTGTGCGTTGGGACGACCCTACCATAGGTATTGATTGGCGACTACCAGCTGAGGTGATACAACTTTCGGAGAAAGACAAGAAAGCGCCATTGCTGGTAGAAGCAAAAGGTAAAAGATAAAAGGGAAAGCCAGTGAGGGCTCGTAACAGGGTATGTGAGTGAAAGGTGAAAAGAGATTGAAAATCAAAGAGCTAAATGTTCCTAATACTTAACACTTAACACTTAGCTAAAAAATAGTTGTCTAAATATTTGGTAGATTGGGAAAAAGGAGTTACTTTTGCACCCGAAAATACAGACGGTGGTCTTAGCTCAGTTGGTTAGAGCGTCGGATTGTGGTTCCGAAGGTCGTGGGTTCGAGCCCCATATTCCACCCTAAATAAAAAAAGCGCCTTTTAAGGCGCTTTTTTTATGCTTATATGCTATGAGCTTATACAAAGCGAGTATATTTCTGAAAAACGACTTTTAGCTTTTTATTAATTAGCTTAATTTAGACGTAAGGAAAGTGTAGCTTGCGCTACAGAAATCTTATAAATCTTCACAAATCAAACAAACAGGAACAAGCTACCAGAAAGTCTCGCATAGATTACAATGTAAACACAACTATTATAAATCAGTATTATATATTGAAATGATGTTAAAATAAACCTCTATTCACTGATGGATATAAGTGCATTTTTGCTTTTGATATAAATAAAGTTGCTAATTCGAAAAATAATATTTACTTTTGTAGCTTTAAAATGACTATTGCTATGAAGATAAGAAGCATTTATTTACTACTTTTGCTATTGTGCTATGGTGGTTTAAGGGCACAAGAGCAAGAAAATTTCACTTCATTAGAAAATAAGACCCATTGGGTAAACCAAATCCAAGATATTACAGAACTTCCTGTGGGAATTAGGGAAAATAAGAATGGGGTAGAGTATGCAATGATGGTTACCAAAGCTACTTTTTCTCCTAATGAAACGAGGGTAAATATTTACGCTCGTATTACTTTCCCTGACACCCAAAATCCTTCAGGCAAACGCGAACTGTACTTTGGAGCTACTGAAATTCCTTTTTCGTATGAAGGTCAGTTAGTAGGCGATGTACACTTGTCGTTATTGGGTGATGTAACCCTTAGCAATACCAAAAACTGGTCGTTTTTACTCAAAGGAGGTAGAAATGTAAAAGGGGAAACGGTAGACGACCAAACATACGTGGAGGTAGATTGTAACGGATTGAAAAAAATTGCTTTAAGAGGGATAATACGCATCTCTAATGAACTTATAGTACCAGTTGACAATAAGTTACAACCTATAGCCAATGGCTATGTAGAAAGTGAGGTAGCTATAGAAGCTGAAGATTTTAACAACTTGTTAGTAGAGCTTAAACTACCTGCTTTTGCCCTCACAAGGCAGATACAGAACAAAGATAAAGGAGCTTTTATCTTTCACCCTGAGCGAATGGTCTTGGATATGAGTGATACTAATAATGCTCCAGCAATGGTATTCCCTCAAGGATATGACGAGTATTTAGTAGCAGGACAAGAGAGTTGGCGAGGTTTTTATATCCAAGAACTCACGGTTACCTTGCCTGAAGAGTTCAAAAAAACGGAGGGAAGAGTAAGTTTAAAGGCGACTAACTTCCTTTTGGACGCTTATGGTTTTTCGGGGAGCTTATCGGCAGACAATATCATTAGCTTTAAAGAAGGACGTACGTCAGAGGATAAAAAGAAAGGTTGGAAATATGCCATACACCATATACAAGCTGATTTTGTAGCTTCTAAACTCAAAGGAGGGGCTCTCTCAGGGGCTTTTAGGATTCCGATAGAGAAAGACGATTCACGCGGGATTCATTTTGACGGTAGTTTTTCTGAAGATAACTATATGCTTCGCGTTTCGTCGTTGGACTCTATTTCCTTTGATATGTGGAAAGCAAAAGCTGTAATTCTCCCTTCTTCTTATGTTGAATTACAAGTAAAAAATAAAGAATTTCTTCCTAAAGTAGTACTTGATGGCTCGATGGTTTTAGAAGCCCCTAAGAGCGATAAAAACCTTTACAGAATAGAAGGTATTAACTTCCAAAAATTCACCTTACAAACACAAGCACCTTACATATCAGCTGAGTATTTTGGCTGTGAAGGAGAACAGAAAATAGCAGGTTTTCCTGTGAGTATCAAAGATGTAAGTGTAGCATTCAGAGAAGAACGAGCTCAATTACATTTCGGTATACGGGTAGGCTTACAAAAAGATAAGTTTTCAGCTGAAGGTGATTTTAATATCTACGCTAAAAATACTGATGAACACTGGAGTTACGACAAATTTGAAATCAACCGACTCAAATTGGAGGATGTAGATATAGTAGTAGCTAAAGTGAGTGGAGAGTTAAACCTAATGAAGAACGACCCAGTGTACGGCAATGGGTTTAAGGCAAAACTTTCAACCAAGATTACATCTTTAGATGTAGATGTAAATGCTAATGCTGTATTTGGTAGTAAAGACTTCCGCTATTGGGGCTTTGAAGCTATGGTAGATGGACTAAATATCAACACCCAATACGTAAAAATAACAGGATTTATAGGAGGAGCATATTACCAAATGCGCCCTTTGGGGAATCCTAAAGATAAAGAGGCATTAGAAGCCTTTTCGTTAGTTCCCGATGAAAAGATAGGGTTAGGACTCAAAGCAGGAGTATTAGGAGCTTTTCAGGACAAAAGAGTGATTTCCTTTATAGCCTTATTAGACATTCAAACCTATAAAGGAGGAGGTCTCTCAAAAATTGGTTTTTATGGCAATGCAACGGTAATGTACGCTTTACAAGATAAGCTATCCAATCCGTTTGCTACTGTACAAAAAGGCTTTGCTGACAATGTGCAAAAAGTAGTAAAAATGGAAGAGTTGGCTAAAAATGAGAAATACAAATATTTAGACAACTCAGGGAAAGCAGATATCCCTGATGATTTTACCATAGATAAAACCAATGAAAGCAAAAAAGCACCTATCTTTGCACAGCTAAATGTGAGTTACGACTTTGCCCAAAAAGCCTATCACTCTAATATGGAAGTATACGTGAATGTAGCAGGTGGAGTGATACGAGGGACTGGCAATAGTGGATTGGCAGGACGTGCAGTATTGCATATAGACCCACAAGATTGGTATTATCACTTGGGGACTACTCGTGAGATGATGGGATTACAAGTGGGCTTTGGTGATTTCCTAAATATCAAAGCGCAAACCTACTTTATGGTGGGTACTAAAATAGGCGAAGCACCTCAGCCTCCTGCGAAGGTAGCCGAAATACTAAAACTCAATCCTGACGAGATAGGCTATATGAAGAGTCTTAACCAGATAAAAGAAGGTAAAGGGTTTGCTTTTGGAGCGCATTTGAACTTCGATACTAAATTTGATGTAGGTTTCCTCTATGCGAGTTTTGCAGCAGGCTTTGGTTCAGACTTAATGTTAAAGAATTACGGCAATGCCCATTGCAAGGGCAGAAGCGGAGAACTGGGTATCAATGGATGGTATGCTAATGGACAAACGTATGTATATCTGCAAGGCGAATTAGGTATTAAAATAAAACTGTTCTTTATTCGCAAACGCATCCCAATACTGAGTGCAGGGGTAGCGGCTTTACTACAAGGGTCGGGACCTAATCCTTTTTGGGCACGAGGTTATTTAGGAGGCTACTACAACGTACTAGGAGGATTAGTAAAAGGACGCTTCCGTTTAAAAATGGAATTTGGAGAACAATGTGAATTGGCAAGCGATCAAGTGTTAGGAGGTATGAAAATTATCTCGGACGTATCCCCTTCTGACCGTAGTGAAGGGGTAGATGTCTTCCTATCGCCACAAGCTACTTTCAACTTAGAATTAGAGAAACCTATTGTAATTCCCGAAGACGACCGCGACCATACGTATATCGTGAACTTAGAAAAATTTGAAGTACTCGATGCACAAGGCAATGCCATAGAAGGGAAACTAACTTATGGCAAGAGTCAGGATGAACTCAACTTCACCCCAAGAGAAGTGCTTCCTTCTCATCAAAAACTAAAAGCAGTAGTAAGTGTAAGCTTTAAAGAACTTAAAGGAGGAAGTTACCAGACTGTGATGGTAGATGGTAAAAAAGCCGTAGAAACTGAAGAGCGAACCTTTACTACAGGCGAAGCACCTGAGTATATCCCTAATAAGAATATAAAATACGCTTATCCTGTGTTAGACCAAAAGAATTATTTCATAGGAGAAAGTAATGAGGGCTTTGTGCAGTTAAAACAAGGACAGTCTTATTTGTTTGAGGATGCGCATTGGAATACCCGCTTGTTTATAGAGCCCGAAGGAGGAGGAAAAACTCTTGAGCTCAACCCGACTTACTTAAAAGCAGAGAACAAAGTTTCCTTTACAATGCCTAAACTCTCGAAAGCTACTAAATATGGGCTTTCTATTGTGAGCTATAGTAAGCAAGGGGCAAAAGTAAGTGCCACAGGTAAAACACAGCAGAAGAAAAATAATATTAAAGTTTCAGAAGGTGATTTTGACAAAGGAGAAGATGAAACTTCTTACACCTTTGAAAACAAGAAAGCACAAGCCAATGTGGATAGAGGAGGCTTTGAACGTTTGTCGTACCAATTTAACACTAGTAAATACGAGCGCCTGAGCGACAAGATGAAGAAGTTCAAAATTGAGCACTTATGGATAAAATATAACTCGGCAGTTGCCTTGCTACAGAACGATATGAATACTGATGAGCCCTTTGAAGAGAGCGAACTCATAGGCACCATTTATTCAGGAATTCCTCTCATAAAAGCTGAAGCTGTATTAGACGATAAGTTTGACGCTTTATTTACTAAATATTTATACAATAACCCTCAAGGACAACCTTGGTTTAGCAGAGATACTAACACCGTAGGCTATCCTCCTAAAGAGGCTATCACTGTTTTTCCGTTTTATCCTGAGGAACTGAAATGGAATAGTTATGATGTAAAACGGGTATTCCCTTATCGATATGATGTGTTTATGTATTATCAAAGAGACTGGGATGCCCAGCATTATTATTTTGCCAATCATTTAAATGAACTGGCTAAAAATCCTTTGTATAATGAGTTTATGGAGCTCTATTTTCCTGTGCTTCCTACTAAGAACTACAAAGCAGTGTTAAAATACCGATTGCCTGACGGAAAGATTACTTCCGAAACACCTTACAAATATAAGTTTTAAGAGAAAATGAAACGAGTTTTATTTATAGTTATATATAGCATTACTTTTCTTGCCTTTTCACAAGAAAATCCTTCTTTGCAAATGAGTAAGGAGGTACGAAAAAACAGCATTGCCTTACGTTGGGCAGTAGATGCTCCTGTAGCGTGGCAGAAAGCCAATAATATAGGTTTTCAGTTGGAACGGACTACATATCTTCGCAATGGTAAAGTGCTCGCTACCCCCGAAACCAAAGTGTTAGGCACCTTTAAAACCCCTCCGTTAGAAAAGTGGCAAGAATGGGTAGAAAAGAACGATAATGCAGCTATTGTAGCACAAGCTATTTATGGAGAAACCTTTGAAACGGAAATTTCTAATAACCAAAACCCCATAGAAGGCATTGCTAATAAAGCGCGCGAAATAGATGACCGTTTTTCTTTTGCTCTAATGGCAGCCGATTTAGACTTTTCAGTAGCTTGCTTTGCAGGGTGGGGATATGTAGACAACGAGGTATTACCCAATGAAAATTACCTTTATAAAGTAAAACTATTACCTAATGATAAGCTTAGTGTAAAAGAAGGAGGGGTAGTAGCAGGGCTCAAAGATTTTCAAGAATTACCAGCTCCTTTCGGTTTTAGAGGACATTTTGAAGATAGGAAAGTAACCCTCACGTGGGACTATCAAACCCTTAGCCAACTCTATAGTTATTATTTTATTGAAAAGGCTGAAGGAGATGCTCCTTTTGCTCCAATAACCGAACACCCCGTGGTAAATATGAATCAGAATAGTCGTTCCACAGCAATGATTTATGTAGATTCATTAGCTCAAAATGATAAGGAGTACCGCTATCGCCTAAAAGGAAAAACAATCTTTGGAACTTATAGTCCGTATTCTCAAGAGATAAAAGGCAAGGGTATTAAGGCTATTACGCAAATAGCACAACTTACTGAGGTAGTTCCTATAGATGAAAAACAATACCGCCTGCGTTGGGATTTCTCTAAGGAAAACGAGAATGAGATTACACACTTTTCTCTCTTGCACTCGCCTGACGACAAGGCTTATAAAGAGATAAAAACTCCTATTGCTGTAAGTGATAGACAAATACTTATAACCCCTACAATGCCCTCTAATTACTACAAAGTGCGCACATATGGTAAAAATGGTACTACTTTCGATTCATTCGCGATGTTAGTACAGCCTGACGACGAAACCCCTCCTGAAAGGGTACAACAACTCACAGGGACTATAGATACTTTAGGGGTCGTAACTTTGCAATGGAAAGCCAATACCGATGCCGACCTAATGGGCTATTATGTTTTTAGAGGTAACCAAAAAGGTGAAGAAATGATGCGTATCACAGGCTCTCATATCACTGATACCTCCCTAAAAGATACTGTATTACTTAAAAGTTTGAATGCTAAAGTATATTATTGGGTAACTGCCATCGATTTTCGTAAGAATGAGTCTACTCCCTCCGTATTGTTAGAACTCACCAAACCCGATAAAGTTCCTCCTACCACCCCTATTTTTACTCAGTATATCGATGACAAAAATGGCTGGAAACTTACTTGGCGTAAGAGCTTTAGTGACGATGTAACTCAATATTTGCTCTACCGAAGAGAAAAAGGAGCTACCGATTGGAAACTCATTCACTCTGAAAATAATAGTAAAAAAGAAACCTATACTTATACTGTTCCTCCTAATGTATCAGGGGTATATGAGTATAGCGTACGTGCAAAAGACCATAGCAATAACTTTTCTGACTATTCGCCTGTAATACAAATCAATCACAAACCTAAAACTGATGATAGGGTATTACGAGGGCTTCAAAGTCGTGTTAAAAAAGGAAAGGTTACTTTGCAGTGGTTGCCTATAAAAGATGGCTTTAACGAAATGATAATTTACAAGGCTATCAATGGAGATAAACCTATGTTGTGGCGTAGTTTTACTACGCCTGTTACCTCGGTTGAAGATTCCGACATACAACCTGATAACACTTATCTCTACCTTTTTAAAGTCATTTTAAAAGACAATTCACCTACCCCTACTGAAAAAATAGAAGTCAAAACAATTAATAATTAACAATCCATAATTACTATGTTCTTACGTCGTTACATACTCCTCCTCCTCACCTTGCTGAGTTTCACTCTGCAAGCTCAGCAGTACCCTGTGGACG
>NZ_KB291227.1:0-6318 GCF_000318255.2 Capnocytophaga sp. oral taxon 380 str. F0488 | reverse complement strand
TTAATTATGACAACCTTTTTTAGGACGTGACAGTTGGAATGTTTTCTCATATTCTAGATCTGTTGGTGTAGGAGGAGGTCTTTCCCCAGTAACGCCAAGTGTTACAGCAGGAATAGGAAAGACAGCTTTTATTAATAAAAAAGTTGTTGACACCCCCAAAACTAAATGGGGAAAATTGAAGAGTTACATTAAATTTATAATACCCTACTAAAAATGTTACGAAAAATTATATTATTTCTCACAGGAGGTTTGATAATGCTTAGCGTTCTTTTTATCTTTGTGAATAATTTCATAGAGACGAGAAATAATACTATATATGAAAATGAGCAAAGTAATTTTTATAAAGAAAACTCTTTTTTTTATATATCAGGACAGGTTTTTAAAATTAAAAAAATAGGAAGCTTTTCTTATGCTCTTTTTGTCAAAACAGATTCTGTAAATATTTTAAGATCAGAAAAAAGAAGGGATAGAATTTCGGGAGTGTTTGATGAAGATAAAAGAATAGCTATTCTTCTATCTAATTCTAAGTCACGATTAGGAATTGCTAAAACAGACAGCAATACACTTCCCTATCTAACATATATGTGTAATCCTAAAATAGGTAAATATGGTTTTACATTTTCTGATAATAAATTAGAATTAGATGAAAATATATTAGATGCAGATGTTAAAGAACCTATAGTGCAATATTTGCTCCAACAAATGGACACAATTCCTAATGGAATAGAGTTTTAAAATTATGGTAATACAAACAAGTAAGACAACCAATATAATAATAACCTTATTGGGGATAATGTATTTTCTAATGTTTTATGAAAGTTGTTACGATTCTGAAAAAGAACAGAATAGTAGACGTATATATGAAGAAAATACTTCTTATTATATATTAGGTCAAGTCTTAAAAACAACTGAAATCTCATCAGAAAGATATTGTCTTTATGTAAGACCTGATTCTATCAATATAGGAAAAATCTCACAAATCTATATTATTTTTCAGGAATTTATGATAAAAAGAATGATATTGTTCTTGTAGTTGCCCATTTAGCTTTTATAGATAAAAAACATCAATACAAAAATGAAAAATATCCTTATATTATAGCTCAGTTTGATAGTGATAAAAAAATAGATACTTTAATTCACTCAAATGATGACTATGGGTTTCGTGGTGTAAACAATTTAATTTATGTTTCTAATAAGTTTTACGGAGATTTTCTCACTAAACAGATGGATACGATGTCTAGCGCTATAAAATTCTGAAATATGCGTAAGTTTATATTATTTTTCACAGGAGGTTTGATAATGCTTAGTGTTCTTTTTATCTTTGTAAATAATTTTTTAGCCTCAATAAATGACGCTACGTACGAAAATGAGCAAAGAGACTTTTATAGAAAGAATACATTTTTTTATATATCAGGGCAGGTTTTTAAAATTGAAAAAATAGGGAACTTTTCTTATGCTCTTTTTGTCAAAACAGATTCTGTAAATATTTTGAGTTCAGAAAATAGAAGAGATAGAGTTTCAGGAGTGTTTGATGAAGATAAAAGAATAGCTATTCTTCTATCTAATTCTAAGTCACGATTAGGAATTGCTAAAACAGACAGCAATACACTTCCCTATCTAACATATATGTGTAATCCTAAAATAGGTAAATATGGTTTTACATTTTCTGATAATAAATTAGAATTAGACGAAAGTATATTGGATGCAGATGTTAAAGAACCTATAGTGCAATACTTACTCCAACAAATGGATACAATTCCTAATGGAATAGAGTTTTAAAATTATGGTAATACAAACAAGTAAGACAGCTAATATAATAATGGCAACCTTTTTTGGGACGTGACAAACATCCCCCTAGCCCCCTTCAAAGGGGGAATGTAGTGACGGAAAAGAGAAATTAGCAAATGGGGAAGGGTTGAGGAATTCGGAAGGAAACGGAGGAGTTCGGAAGAGGAGTAAGAGCGATTTTGGTGAAAGAAGGCTATGAGGAGGGTGGGGTTAGCTTATAAAGAGCTTATAGGAAGCTTATACGAATCTTGGAAGATTGGTATAGAAAGGGTGTGAATCTTGGAAGATTGGTATAGAAAGGGTATATAAAGAGTTGATAATGAATAACTAAGAGTGAAGAATTAATAGTGATTTTAGAGAAATAAAGCGAAAGAAAAACAAAGGAGAGAAGAAGGGAGTATTTTTTTAGATAAGTTTTCTGATGCAGAAAGGGAATAAGTAGATTTGTAAGAAAAATATCTCACATATTATTTGCACATCTCACAAAAACAGCTTACCTTTGTCGCATAAATAATTTAAAAAAAACGTTTGTACAATGAAAAAATCTTTACTTTGGCTTTTATAGCCTTAACACTATTAGCCACCGCCTGTGGAAAAAACAATAATGACAACCCTTCTACTCCCCAAAATGATGCTAAAAAAGCATTGATAGGAACGTGGAAAATTGAAAAGTTAATCATTAATAATATAGAGGTAGATAGAACAGAATGTGAAAAAAAGAGTTATATTATTTTAAGTGAAAATACATTCTCTACTTATAATTTTTCTGATAAAAAATGTGATGAACCTAAAAAGCAAGAAGGTACTTATTCTATTTCTAATAATGTATTGACTTTGACCTCTAATGGAAGGACTTCAAAACCAACTTTTTCTATTTCAGGAAATAATTTGCTCCTTAGTGAAGTGGAAAAAAATGAATTTGGAGAAACTCGTACCGTAAAACAAATTTTAATAAAACAATAAACATTAAAATAGACATACTTACAAAAGGTGTAAAAATATGTCTTCATTTTTTATTCTATGCAACAACTTTCTCAAAAAATATTTAGATTTTCTTTTCTATCTATATTATGTTTTTTTTCAGTAAATCTCTATAGTCAAAAAAAATATTCTTTAGATTTGAAAAATCTAAGTATAGATTCTTCGACAAAGGATAGAACTTGTACCAACATAACAGAGATTAAAATTCTTTATAAAAATGGAAAAGAAGTTTCTGTCTTTTATAGTAATAATGATATAGAAACTCCTTTTAATCAAAGTAATATAGAATTGGATGATGATGTGGAGAAAATAAAAATACATAGAGAAGTTGTGGATGCAGTATTAAAATTTAACTTTTTTGGAAATAAATCTACTTGTTGCGATTGCTTTCATACATCTGATGCAAAGGAAGAAAAGCCTTATGATATTACATATTGTGCTCTCAGACCTCTTTCTCTTCATGTAGTCTCAGGGGAAAAAAAACCACAAGCTAAAGGGAGTATTACTTTTGATTATTATATTAAACCTAATCACACTTTAAAAACCTCTGATAACAATAGTGCTAAATTTCTCCCTATTGATATCAAAGTTCCTCTTATAGCTAAGGAAGGTTTTGATAGTGATTTATATCGTTATGAATATGCAACAGAGAAAAAGAAAAAGGAAAGGAAGTGGTGGTGGCCTTGGCCTTGGGGAGATGATTATGATTATAATTGGAAACCTCTTCCTACAAAATTCCAACAAAAACAAAGAATAGAAGTCTCTGCTGAAGATGTTTTAGAAAGTAAAACCAAAGCAGAAGAGATGATAGGTAAGCATATATACTTTAGAGTAGTATCTTATGATAAAGATAAAGGCTCTGTATGTTCTTTTTCTGACGAATTACCTCTTACCGTTACACAAGCAGCTCCCTTGATTACGATAAAAAATGTTCAATCTCCTTTATGTAATAGTAATGGAACTACTGCTACTGTTACTATCCAACTCAGCAGGAAATTGTTAGGTAGCTTAGAACAATATAGGAAAAATAGAGATGCTTATTTAGGTGAAGTATTCAATGTTTTTTCTTTCATAAAAGAAGGTGGGAGTAAAACAGAAGGTGCTATAGGAATTGATGGTTTACCTAGAGATTTAACAGAATATTTCTTACAACACGACCGCATAGATAATGTAGTACTTCGTACAGCTTCTGTGACTACTAATTATGAGATAGATATAAAGGGTCATTTCTATTACCTAAATAATAATAGACAAAGAGATAGTATTCAACTATATACAGATGATACACAACATAAAGGTAGGTTTACAGTTGCTGTCCCAGAACCTTTAAATTCCTCTTTGTATTATAAATATGATAATCAATGTTTCGGAGAGTCTATGGGTATGATAATTCTAGGATTTTCAGGTGGCACTCCCCCTTATAAATATATTAAAAATGGAGAAGAATCTGTACTCGTTGATGGTAATTCTATCTATCTTTCAAATCTACCCTCTGGAACATATACCTTTACTATTACCGATAAGAACGATTGCCAGATTCTTAAAAATGGGGTAGTATCTCCTGTGGTTGTAAAAATAGGAGGTCCTACAAAGCCTATTACTATTGTTAATGAAGGAGAAGCAGATTTTGTTAAACACGTTAGTGGCTATAAAAGAGGTGATGGTTCTATTACAACTATTATTACAGGAGGGACTCCCAAGAAGAATGATTTGCTAGAATATACTGTTAAGATAGAGTCAGATAAAGGAATAAAAAAGGAGATTTCTTTATATGAAACAGACTCTTCTATAAGAGGATTTAAATCTACTTTTGAATACCTTGATGCTGGTACTTATACACTTACTATTATAGATGATAATGGTTGTACGCTTACTAAGAAAATTACCATTACTGAGCCTGATGAACTTATTATAAATAGCATTGAAGCTACACCTATCAGTTGTAACCCTCGTAATAGTGACCCCAATAATAATTCGAGCATCAATAGTAATGGTACGCTGACGGTAAATGCTAAAGGAGGAGTACCTACTTACAGATATGTATGGAAAAGATTTAACAAGCCATATACCGAAACAAGAGATAAAACTATTACAGATCTTGTAGATGGTATCTATCAAGTAGAAGTTATAGATGCTAATGAAAATAAAGCTGTCGGAACTTATACTCTTACTTATCCTGACCCTCTTTACTTGAAGGTTACTAAATCAGAAATGACCTGTAGTGCTCCTAATGCGGGGCAAGCGACCGCTATAGCCTCTGGAGGTACGCCTCCTTATACTTATCTTTGGAATACAGGGTATACAGGCGCTCATATCACAGGACTATCAGCTGGGAAGTATTTTGTAACCGTAAGTGATAGTCGAGGTTGTTCCGTGCAAGAAAAGGTGGTGCTTTCTTATCCTGAGGAAGTGGAGGTAAACAATGCTATCATCACTCCCGTAACCTGTTATGAGGGGAATGATGGTAAGATAGCGCTTACACTCTCAGGAGGTAAAGGAAATATAAATATTTCGTGGTATGATGCTCAGGGGAATCCTCTTTCACAACGTATTACCAATGGTGGTAAAACCATCAATGGGTTAAAAGCAGGTAAATACAAAGCAGTATTTCGTGACCAAAGCGACTGTCCGGCGTTAGAGCAGTTTTACGAAGTATTACAACCTGAAAAAACGGTTATTAATATTCCTTCACAAATCACGATATGCCAAGGTGACAGTCGGTCATTCGATTTAAGTACAGCTTTTCCTTCAGCTACTTTCCGTTGGACAGATAGTACTGGCACCCTCCTTAGTACTGAACCTACTTTTGCAGTATCGGCAAAAGGCATCTATAAAGTAGAAATTACTGACCAAAAAGGTTGCAGAGAGGCGACTACTTTTGAGGTGTTGCAAAGTGATAAAGTATTAGAGGTAGACTTTTTAGCAGCAACCAATGCTTACTATAACTATACAGTAAAACTAATAAACTTATCTCATAGTATTACTACCCAATGGGTGTTACCTCAAGAAGTTTCGCTTATCAAAGAAGAAAACGGAGGAGCAGAAGTGCGTTTTCCTAAAGAAGGTACTTATACCATAGGCTTAAAAGGCTTTTTAGACGGATGTGAGAAGACTATATACAAAACACTTTGGGTCGAAAAAGATCGATTGGGCATCGGTAAAGAAAACAGTTTTAAAGAAGTAGTTATAGATGATTTCAAAATTGTAGATAACCCTAACAATGGTATTTTCCGCATAGAAGTGAAACTCAAAAAACCTACCGCTATAAAAATTTACGGAATGGACATCTTGGGTCAAATGGTAATCTCTCCTATTGAACAACCCGAAAGTACAACTTTCAATATTCCTGTTTCAAATAGTAGATTATCAGGTCAATACTTGATAATCTTAGAAGCAGGAGGTGATATTATGGTTCAAAAAATGATTGTAAATCATTAGTCATTCGTCATTCGTAACTCGTCATTAAAATGCCCCTCCTCCGTCGTTACATACTCTTTTTCTTCACCTTGCTGAGCTTCACTCTGCAAGCTCAGCAGTACCCTGTGGACG
>NZ_KB291226.1:4804-12786 GCF_000318255.2 Capnocytophaga sp. oral taxon 380 str. F0488 | reverse complement strand
TCTACCGCGACTGGAAGCAAATCAACGACCCTAAGGTGAAGTTATACGCTTTTCAAGGACAAGGGGAAGGAGAGTATTTAGTTTACTCATTACAACAAATATTGGATTTTCTTAGAAGCAACAAGAATAAAGAAGTAAATTTTCCTCCTGCTAAGCAAGATTATAACTTAGAAAAATATTCTTCAGAAACTCGTTTAGATGAATATTTTACAAATAAAGAAAATAAGAAAGTAAAAATAGTAGGACTTTATTGCAATGATAAAAAGGGGAAATTGAACCTATCTACTGTAGGGAATATTGTAGGAAGAACAGGATACTCTGTAGAATTTAACGAGTATAATGCTGTTTTTTCTATGTATGTTTACTATGCCCAAGGAAAAGAGCCTGCTATTACTATCAAAACAAAAGGATATCACGCATTAAAAGAAATCCTTAATTACATTGGCTTTGAAATTACAGGGGAAAGCAAAAGATATATAGCTAAACTATACAAAGAGGCATTTGGAAAAGCTGGTTATGATTATAACAAAATAGATGCTTTGCTTGAGGATATTCCAAGTTTTATCATTTCTGAACTTTCAGATGAGACACTATGGAAATATTTACAATCTCTTTCTAAAGGAAGTATTGATAAGGCAGGAACGAACGAAGAAAGTGCTATCTTTAATGTTATCAATAGCTTTAAAGATGATAAGTATTTGTATAACCAATTGTATAATCATCAAGAAGTAGTCTATGATTTATATTCAGGAATAGATGGAGATAATGTAATGCGTTATCTCAATAAACTTCTTCAATTAACAGATAAGTATAGTAAAGCAGAAGAACAAAGTCTCAGACATTTCTGTTTTTTAGGGCTATTTAAGACAGGTGATTATAGATTCTTTACAGAGATCAAAAATATTAAAGAACATAATCGTTCTAAATTTATAAAATCTTGGAAAGTTACAGTATTAAATAAAGGAATCCCATCAGAATTAGACGTCTCTGACTTAAGTAATTTTTCAAAAGAAAATTTATTAGATGTTGCTACTGTTTATCTTTATAAAAATTCAACAACACCTAAAGTTGATGTTTTACCTATTATATATATTTATCATTTATCAAAGAAACAAAATCAGGAAGACCTTTTAAAAACAATAGAAATAGCATCTAACTTCTTAGGGTTATATGGAGCTTCAAGAGGACTATTTGTAAAGGGAGCAAGTGTAATACTGAAAACAGCAGCGACCATTGAAATAGTAAATTTGTCGTTAAATGCTTATATGCAAAATGAATCCCATAGAAAAGAAATAGAAAATATGGGAGCCGGAGGCAAGTGGTTTGTGAAGAATTGGAGTACTATAAGTACCCTTACTGATTTAGCGACCTTCTCAGTAGCTATATTAGATGATTTGCCTAAAGTAAGCGCTAAACTGCAAAAAGAAGGAGTAGACACCAAAGAACTAGATACTTTTGTTGAAAAAGCAAGAAAAGAGGTGAGGAAAACTATAACAAAAGGAAATAAGAAAATTCTTGGTAAAATTGTTAGAAATGGTAATAAGGTTGAATACACTAATCCTGCAGGGAAGATATTGAGATGGAGTGAACAAAGGGCTAAGGACATAGAAAATGCTATTCAAGCAACAAAAAAATTAAATAACACTAATGTTAATAATATAGGTAAAATAACAGAAGGTAAAGTAGGAGAGTTTGTTAAAAGAAGAAAAGAAGTATTAGGATTTGGACAAAAAATAGAACCAAACATCACAGATATAGACGTTTCTACATTAGATGAAATAATTGAGGTAAAAACATCTTTTAGTGCTGTGAAAGAAAATCAATTTGATAAATTCTTAAATAGTAAGTTGGATAATTTTTGTAATCCAGAACAAAAGAAAGTGATTTTATATATAGACAAACCTATGTCTGAAGCCACAAATACGCAATTAAATATGATTAATAGAATCAAACAGAAAAATGTAATCGTAGTAAATTCATTAGATGAACTAGGAAAAATAATAAAGTAACTTGTTATGGGAACTCTTTCAAATATTTATGTAAAAAATGATAATATAGATAATATTATTAATGAGTTTAAAACGTTCTATTCTATAAAAAGAATAGAATTTTTAGATACTCCAAAGTGGTGGCTCTATGCGCCCAAAGAGACTATTATTATTTCATCTGAATATGAGAATTGGATAGAAATAGAGGTGCAATTCAATTATTCACTATACATTTATGATGAGTTTTTGAGAAGGTTGTCAGAGAAGTATCTAACTATTATTTTATTAGTATATTATCAATCAACAACGGGAGAAGGTAGAGTGGCTATATTTCAAAGAGGTAGAATGAATTTATCTATTGTTCAAAATTATGTTAGAGAAGAGAATGTGGATAAAAATATTTTGACAGATAATTTTGGTTTGCCTATCTCTTTAAAAAATAAATTTCAAATTCCTAATCTATATGATGAATGTTATGTTTTTGATTATGATTTTATAAATTACTTTTTGGAAAAAGAAGGGGTCTTTTCTCTATCAAAAGAAAAAAAATATCATTATATACATATAGAGAAAATTAATTAAAATACAAGATATTACTAAATGGAAAAGTCGCAAGAAAATTTACTAAGGAGCTTTCGTTAGAGGAAGAAGCTGTATTGAGATTTCATACAACCAAAGAGGGATATAAGAATTTTAATAGAGCTCTAAGAGGTGAAATACCTATGACTGATTTTTATATCTCTCAAAAAAAACTAATGAATCAGGCGTTGAAAAAGTTACCAACATCTAATCATAATAATAGTCTTTTATATAGAATTGAAGATTTATCTGAAAATAAAATTTCAGAATTATATGTTCAAGGTTCCATAATAAAAACAAAAGGATTTACTTCTGCAACATATTCAGAAGATGCTGTTATTGAAGCTATGAGGAATAGACCTTATACTGTCTTAATAAGAATAGAAGGAAAGGATGGAAAATTAATAGAAGGGCTTTCAACATTACCATCTGAAAAAGAAATATTATTTAAGTCTGAGACGATATTTAAAGTGGAAAAAGTAGGTTTTTCTCCTAACCCAGAAGATTATATGATTCCTATAAAAACAATTTGGTTAAAAGAATTATAATATGAAAGATTATCAAAAAGAACTTCTTTTATTAAAAGAGAGGAAAGACCAACTTATGAAAACAATTAATAGTTACTCATTTTCAAGTGAAAAAGAATATAATCTTTTTGTAAAGGAGAATGTAAATATGTTTGTTGAATTAATAAAGATAACTAAGGAAATAAAAGATATTCAATGGAAACTTATGAATGATATAGAGAGACAAAATTATTTAGATTATCTGAAAGAATTAAAAGAAAAATTTAATGAGACAGAATCTTATTGAATTTAGGTTATGCTAATTTTACGGAGGAGAATTATTGTTACAAATGGTAATATAATTGAATATACTTATCCTGCACGAAAAATATTGAGATGGAGTGAACAGAAGGTCAAGAACATTAGAAAATGTTATTTAAGCAACAAAAAGATTAAACAATACTTAAGTATAATAAACCTACCTGTATATAGAGGCTTAGGCAAAGAAGGATCTAAATATTTTTCATCATTAAAAAAGGGAGATAAAATTACAGAAAAAAGTTTTCTTTCTTCTTCATTAGATAAAGATGTTGCAAATTATTTATGTATAGAAATAATGGGAATACAATCCTAATTATAGAGCATAAGTCTGGTGTTTCAATAGCTAATATTTCACAATCAGGTTTTGAAGGAGAGATATTATTAAAGTCAGATAGAACATTTATAATAGAAAATAAAACATTTAAGCCACGATTTGATGAATCAGATCCTTTGATTCAAGAAATTTATCTAAAAGAAATTGAATAATGATGAATTTAGAGCAAGAAATAAAGTTTTTAAAGGAACAAAAGGTTCCTATAGAAGAAATTAGACTCCTTGAAATTTTAAAAAAAGAAGAAGAGTGGAATTTGTTGTCAAAAAAGGAGAAACAGAACAAACGAAAATTTGCAATATCTTTTTTAGAAAGAGAATCTCATAAAAATATCAATATAGAATATGAAAAAAATGTTATTAAACTATATGATATAGGAGAGAATATTATTCATAATACAATGTATACAGATAAAATCTATCTGAAACGACTTTGCATATTAGTTAATATACAACAAGATTTTATAGATGAAATGGGTATAAAAAATCTTTATAAAATAAGAAAAGTAGATATAAATATCATAGAAAATTTATTCAAAGAGATAAAGCAAGAGGATTCTCAAGAATATAGGAATCTTAATCTTGATAACTATTTAATTCTGTTTGAAAAAGTTTGGGGGAAAGCAGAATAAGATTGGTGATGTGATTACTTATAAAAACTTTTTATCAACAAGTAACGAAGAGGAAAAAGCAATTGAATTTTATTACTCTAATATAAATAAAACAGAGCAAGGAGGATTAGTAGAAGTAATTTCTAAAAATGGGAAAAAGATAGATAAATTTTCTGATGCTATAGAATGGGAAGTCCTACATAAAAGTAATACAAAGTTTGAATTAATAGAGATTGACAAATCCTATATATCGAATATTGATGATGTTCTTTTAGAAGGAGCTAAACCAATAAAATTAACAAAATACACTATAAAAGAAAAATAAGATGGATATAGTATCAATTAATAAAATTTATAATCAGTATCAATTAGAGTTTAAACATTCGGGGAATGAGGAATCCATTATAAATCTATTACTTAAACAAAAAGAATGGAATTTGTTAGATGATGACCAAAAACTTATAAAGCGGAAAAAATACCTACTTGATTTTGAAAAATATTTTATCTACAATGAAAAGAGAGAAAGAGTTTTTTTATATGAAAATTTAGTTTTTCAAATATATTTAAAGATAAAGGATTCGTTAAATATTATAGAGGCAGATATTAGTTCTTTTGAAGGTTTTTTCTTTAGAATAAAATCGATGCTTTTTTGTGAAAAAGAACTTGTAAATCAATATGAAAGCTTTAAAAGAATAGGTCATGTTCCCTTTGAAATTTTTGAACCTTTAATAGAGAAAGTAAAAGATACTCAAGAGTACAAGCAATATAGATTAGATGAATTATTTGAGGAATACAAAAAGATGTATCAATTATTCTTGGAGAAGCCTTATGAATAATTGTAAATTGTTGGGAAAATAAAATAGCTACTCTCTCAAGTAGAGAGTTTATTGGATAGTGCCTAATTTACTGAAGAAAGAAGGACTCACAATGGATGATTTTCATTATATGATGCAAAAACACGCCAATGCCTTGACTCCTAATGAAATTAAGAAACTTACCAGAATAAGAAAAGCTATTCCTAAACCTGATGAAAATACTTTAATGCAGAAAGTAATCACAGAAGATATGGCTAATAAATATTTAGATGGAACTTATAACACTATTGGAGGCTCTGTGGCTAGAGCAGTAGATACAAAACATTTAAAAACTATTGAAGATTACTATTATGGTTTGCGTTTAGACTATGAAAAAACTTTGTTTAGTGCTGGAGATAAATATTATTATACTATAAGATTTAAAACAGAAAAGTTGGATAATTTAGTAATCCCTATAGATAGTAGATTTACAAGTGAATATCCTTTTACTCGAAATGGTTTTACATCAGGTAATAATGGTAGATTAGGTATACCAGAATATGTTTTAGATAAGCGTGTTTCCCCAAAAATAGGAGCAGAAATTTGGAGGATTAAACCTGATGGAACTGAGGAACTAATAGGAGTGTTTAAAGAAGAAAATAATATTGAAAGATTTTACAAAATAAAATAATTATGGCAACTATAGGAAGAAAAGGAGATTTTGGTTATTTGAATGATAATTTACTAAGACTTCAGAAAGAGAAAGATTGGTTATTTATAACAGAAGATACTTCTTTGATAAATAAATATCATTTTAAGAAATATGACTATTATTATGGGTTAGTTATCAAAAATACAAAAATAATAAGTGCTTATAGTATTTACTATTATGCTCTTTATAAAGGATTAAAGTTTTTTGTAGAGAATGTAATAAAAAATGATATTTTTATATTATGTCCTTTAGAGGAAGCTATGATTTTCTTTAATGATTTTCCAAAGCAAGGTTATGACCCTATATACGAAATAAAAGAAAGTGAAGTTACCGATGTATGGGAAGAAAGAACTCCCATAAAAGGTTTTAAATTTGAAGAAGAACCTATTGTCTATCTCAAGAAAAATGGTATCTGGTTAGTTAAACATTAGAGCAGGATAGGTAAGTTAGAAGCTTGCTTCTCGCAGTGAATTTCCTTTTACCTCTACAGGATTTACTTCTGGGAATAATGGTAGATTAGGTGTTCCTGAATGGAATCTTCCTGAAAGAATTAAATTTATAGATGGCGACGAAATTTGGGAAGTGTTTAAGATGGGACTCAAAGATTAAGAGGAGTTTATAATGAAGATTTGGGAAAATTTATATCTAAATAAATATGCTAAGAATTAAAAATGATTTCTATGCAAAGTACTTGGACACTGATGGTCGATTTTGGGAAGTTAAAAAAGGAATATACCGTATTCAAGTAGAGAAAAGAAAAAACTTATTAGGTTTTAAAAACTATGATGAAGTAGAACTCAAAGATAAAATGTTTATAGATGTATCTAAAAATAAAATAAGTTCAGCCTATAGAGTGAGAACATACTGTAATTATAAAGAAGGGAAATATGATTTATCTAATATCGCAGATAACACAGTTATTCTATTTCCAGATTTAGAAACAAAACGTAAAATAGGTTTTCATATTTATAACGACAATAGTGTTGATGTTCCCTATGATAAGTTTGTAACCGAAGTTACTGATGTATGGGAAGAAAGAACTCCCATAAAAGGGTTTAAATTTGAGGAAGAACCTATTGTTTATCTCAAGAAAAAAGGTGTCTGGTTGGTTGAACATTAGAGCAGAAAAAGCGAATAATACAATAGAGAGAACCTTATCTAAAAATATTAGAATAATATGATTACTAATGTATTATACAAAAAAAGAGAAAATAATAAAGATTATTTTTTCAATTATGAAAATCCTAATGAAAAAGATCAAGCATTACGATTTGGCAATAGAATGGCAATTGATGCTATTGAATGGAATTATAAGAATAAGAAATATGAGATATGTTTTCTAAAAAAAGAATTTGGAGATGTTCTTATAGAAAAAGATAAGATTTTTATTCAATATCAAACGGCAGAAGCATCCTTCCCTGCTCCAAATAACATTGTAATATACACTCCTACAGCAGAAATAGAGAAGGTACTAACAACGCCTATATTACCTAATGGTAAAAAAGGAGGAGGTTTTTTACAAATAAATAAGATAATTTCAAATAAGAATAATTTTATTAGAGAATTTGAGAATCATTTAGAGGTGTGGGTTTGGGAAAATGAACGAAGTCTGTGGATTTATCATTATCTTTTTAATATTAATACATATGAATTCATTTTTAGATTAAGAAGTAGATACTAAATGTTTCTTTTAGCAAATAAAGTTCTTTGACATATTGAACCTTTTGATATTAGTGATCAACTCAAAAACGGCTTTGCCAACAGAAAACGAGTTTGGCAACCTTTCTACTTATAGCCCTGAACAAAATGCAGTCATCGCTAAATTTACAACCAACAGAAAGCCAAAAGAGAACACTTATTACATCTTTTTGGTAAACGACGGCACAGGCAATCACGGCTATATGCGATTAGGTGGGCAATATGGTTTTGTTTACAGCACCAATGCACGCGCACCATAGCCCACGAACTGGGGCACGGCATCTTTAAACTCGAACACCCTTTCAAAGGTAAAAATGCCGACAAAGGCAAAACCTCTGCCCTAATGGATTACAATCAGGGGCAAGACTTCTTCTACCGCGATTGGAAGCAAATCAATGACCCTAAAGTAAAGTTATACGCTTTTCAAGGACAAGGGGAAGGAG
>NZ_KB291226.1:0-4784 GCF_000318255.2 Capnocytophaga sp. oral taxon 380 str. F0488 | reverse complement strand
ATACGCTTTTCAAGGACAAGGGGAAGGAGAGTATCATTATAGTTATTCATTACAGAAACTATTGGAGTGGCTTAAAAAGAATAAGGGAAAGATTGTGAATTTTGATCCTCTTAGTACAGAATATAGATGGTCAGGTTCTAAAGAAAAAAATGCTCCATCAGATACAGAGTTTGTAGACAATAATAAACAATTGTTTTTTATTAAGTCTCTAGATGTTCGTAATAAAACAGCAAAAATAGATCTATCTGCAATAGGAAATGTAGTATTAAGAACAGGGTATAGTGTAGAATTTGGTAGAATGACTACTACTTTCTATATAGAAATTTACTATGCACAAGGAAAAGATTATGCTATAAAAATTACTACCGAAAAATACTATATACTAAAAAAAATACTTGATTATATTGGATTTGATATTACCAAAGGTAGTAAAGAATACATTGTTAAACAGTATAATGAGAACTTAAAAAGTAGTGGTAATTATGATTGCAATAAAGTAGATGTTATTTTTGAAGATATACCCTCTTTCGTACTTCCTAGTTTAGACAACAATAGTAAATGGGAAAGTTTAAAGAGTTTGTTAGAATGTTCAAAAAGTAAATGGGGAGTTGATGAATACCGTGCAATCTTAAACTTATTAAATGGATTTGAATCATCGTTTATTTATAAAAAAATACAAGAAAATAAGATCACATTTAGAAAACTACTAAATGAAATTCCAAAACGTATATTCTCTGAGTACTTATACGCTTTTAGTAGGATAGGAAGTGATGTTTGGACAGAAAAAGAATTACACGGAATAGGGAATACTTATGCTTTTCCTTTTGAGTATGACGTTGAAAAACCTACAACAGTATTTAGTTTAGAGAAAAAAAATTACTACGAACGTTGTATAGGACTTTATGCTCCTGAAGATAAAGATAATTTTACTATTACAAAGTTTAGGTTAGGAAATAATTGTTCAGTTTTTGAATATGGACTTAATATACTTGCAGTAGAAACTACTGGTAATACGTTATCTTCTTATGATTATTTTTCTCCTATTCACGTGTGGTTTAGAGATGAATATTCTATTATATTGCCCGCTTTTGTAGCCTATGAATTAGTAACAAGAAATGCTCTTGAAAGCCCCAAAAAAGAATTTCTTAAAGAGACTTCTTCTCTTATGCTACCAGAGCTTACTTTGGCAAAATTTAAGGGGCTTGGCAGTATTTTTAGGTATAGAAAAACTACAAAACCTTTAGCATATGTAGAAAAAGGAGTTTCTAAGACAACTAACATAATAGGAAAAACTGATGAAACTACTACATATATAAATAATTTATTTAAAGGAGCTAGGGAAAGAGCAATAGCTAAATTTGGTAAGGAAGCAGAAGAACTTATCTATTTCAAATTTAATAAAGACGGAGGAGCTGCTGCTGAAATTATAGACCACTATGGGGCAGAAGGACTAAAAGCTCTTAAAAAAGCAAATAAAATAGATGATGTAGCAAATGAATTAATAAAAGGGAAAATAGCTTACAGACATATAGGTTCTAATGCTAATTATTTAGAGCAATTAAAATCTTCAGGTATTATTCCAGAACAAATAGGGTAAGGACAAACATATTTCTCATTAGATAAAATAGATGATCCCCTAATCGCTATTGATAAAATGCAGTTAAATGCAAAATATACAGACGCTGTTTGGCGTGCAGAGTTTGATGCTAACCAGCTAATAAATAAGACTCATATTCCAAAAGCAAAATGGAATAATGCTGAATATATAGAAGTTTTAACAAGGAGCTATCGAAATTTTGGAAAAGGAGGAACAACGCAATTTATAACACAATCTCAAATAAAGTTGAAAAGATTAATTAACTTAAAAACAGGTGAAATAATCAATTTTAAATAACACTATGCTATGAAACGTTCAAAAATAATAGAAATAATAATTGATAATATTTGTTATGATCCCTCTGCCTATAATCCTAAATGGAGATGGAATGCCTTCTCTAAAAATATCAAAGCTGAATATCAAAAAATTTTGCCAATTCTCAAATACTGGGAAGAAAAAAAACTATATTTCTATAATAAATGATGATGAATATATATTTATGTTATTTCCCGAAAATTTACCCGCAAGAGATGTTCTATTGTTAGAAAGTTTATCTTATGAAAACAAAAGCAATAATCGATAATTTTCTATATAAAATAGAATCGTTTTATAGGAATTTTGGGAATGAATGGTCTATTAATGATTTTGCTGAAGATGAAAATCAAAAAAATGTAATAAAAGAGTTTTTACCTTTTTTAGAAAGCAAAGGAATTATTGAAATTGTATCTGAAGAAAAGTTTAAAATTATAGACTTACCTTCTAATAGATTATGACTCTTTCATAAATTATTAAAAAACGTGAGAAAAATAATAATATTTAAAGAAATATGAAGCGTAAAAATCTTATCAAATTACTAGTAGACACTATTTACCGTGATAATATTTATTTAATAACTCCAATAATAGATTGGGATTTAATGGATATAGTGAATAAACATTTCAGAGATAATTATAACAAAGTGCTACCTATTTTATTGAAGTGGCAAGAAAAAGAATATATTTCATTGATAAATGATGATAATGTTATTTTTATTTTTTATCCTGAAAAATTACCTTTAAAAGAAGATTTGTTAGCAGAGAGTATTCTATAAAATATTAATGTTTTTATTTGTAAGATAGAATTATTTTATACAAGTTTAAAAGGTTGTATAATTACAAACCTTAAAACAACGTTCTTTGACATATTGAAATAGACCCTTCGTGATGTAACCACAAATGCTCACAGCGATAACCGAGAGCACCTCAGCACAACTGCGCTGGAGTGCTCAGGCGATGATGCCTAATCAGGAATACCCGTACAAGGTGATGTACCGCGAGAAAGGCAAGACGTGGAAATCGCAAAAAGTGAGTATGCCCTATGCCAAAGTTACAGGACTCAAACGGGGACGCACCTACATTTACAAAGTGGGGGTAGCCTGTGGCTTAGAAACAGCTTATAGTAGCTCGGTATTTGGAGAAGAGAGCTATATGTATAGCACCGAACAGGAGTTTACCACCACCGATCAGATAGACGAAAAGAGCCAAGTGCAATGTGGGGTAAAACCCGAAATACGCATCAAGAACACCGAGCCTTTACAGGATAATCTGTATCCTAACACCACCTTTACAGCAGGTGATTTCCCGGTAACGGTGCTCAACGCTACAGGTAACAATGGTGTATACTCAGGAGAAGGCTATGTGAAAGTACCTTATTTGCAAGACACTAAAATAAAGGTAGTATTTAACGGCATCAAGCTCAACACCGAACGGCAACTCATAGAGGGCAAGTTAGTAACGACGTATGATGAGACGGAGAGGAATGTGATAAATATTACGAATGAGGTAGAAAAGATTAAGTCAATTCTAAGAGAATATAAGGGTAAAAAGAATCAACAGAAAGAGTTAAAAGAACAGGTAAAACAGATAAAGGAAGAAATAGATAAACATAATGATAATGAACTCAAGAAATCTCTTGAGAACTTAGAAAAGAGTGCAGATAATCTTATTGAAAAAGGAAAAAACTTTACCTCTAATGAAGTAAAAAAAGTTGAAGAAGAAATTAAATTATTACAAGAGGAATTACAGAAATATACAGAAAAATTAAATAGCTTTGAAAATACAGGAGGTAGTATTAATAACGTAGGAAAAGACAGTTATTTTGATGGTGTTATTAATGGTACAACTATTCCTCAAGGGGCTATTTTAACAGAGAACGCTTTCCAGAAAGAGTTTAAGAGCAAACAAACTATTGCTGTACCTAATAATGCTTCGTTTGAGATATACACAATTAACAATCAATTTAAGATAATTGTTAGTACATCAAATATTAAAGATGAAGAATTTGAGAAACTGAAAAAAGAATTAGAAAAAACTCAAGGATTTGCCATTTGGTTGCACTACACAAAAGGAGAAAATCAATTGAAATATAAAATTAATTATAGTGATAGGTTTTTCTCTAAAAAGCAAGATATTGAGATATACAAACGTGTAATGAAGAAAATGCTAGAGAATGCAGACCCAACGGATAATTGGGGGCAGTTAGTGATAGGAAGTGCCTATGGTATAAACACTATGACCCAAAAACTGATAAACACTCCTCAAGACTATCAAGAAAAAGAAGGACAAAGTTTAGAGATTCGTTTGTTAGAAAAGTATTATGACTATCTTTACAAGAAAAAGAAAAACAACGAGTTTAACCAAGACATTATAACACTTTCAGCAACCAATCAAGATGCTCTATTAGAACCTACTTTCCAAGGAGGTACTGTGGATAAAAGTTGGTTAGAAACTATTTTACCTAAAGATAAAATAGAAGAGTTTAGAAAAATGTTTGAATTAGTATATAATAAAATAGACTTTTCAAAAGTTGGTTTTGGTATAGAAAAATCTGCTGGATTAGAAAATGAATTTGGATTAAAACAAGAGGCTAGTGTTGTGTTAGGAAATGTCATCTTTATGGGAGGTAATGATAGTGGTTATGTTCATTCATATATAGGAGGTGAAGCAGGAATGGGAGGAGTATTGAATATTGGTATTTCTGCTAATGTAGGGGGAAGCTTATTTATGACTTTTGCTAAAGAAGATAAATATAGAAAACACGTTAATTTTGAAGGTAAATATAAATATGGAAGAGGAGGTTTTGGTGTTGGTACAGGACTTCTTTTAGGAGGATTGGATATGTCATATCCTGAAATAGGTTTACACTAAAA
>NZ_KB291225.1:0-12374 GCF_000318255.2 Capnocytophaga sp. oral taxon 380 str. F0488 | reverse complement strand
CTTTTGCGGGTGCAAAGGTATAACCTTTTTATTTTCCTACAAAATTTTTTATACATTTTTTTTTGAAGATTTTTTTAGTTACTTGATAATGAGATATGTATTTTTATATTAGTTCCTAAAAAATTATAGAAAAACTCTAAAAATATCCGAGACACAAGTCGCACGGATAAGAAAAAACGATAAATATGAGCTACAAGAAACTCATCTATAGAGTAGTAGCGCGATAGGCTAGTAAAAATATACATCTAAAAAAATTTAAGAACAAAAGAGCTTTGTTATAAATTATAGCAATGTCCCTTTACCTATCAGAATATTAGCGGAATAACAAGATATGCTACCAGCGCAGCTATCACTCCATATACCATCATAGGTACAACGGTAATTTTCATTATTTTCCCTTCGGCTTTATCAATGCCTAATACTGAACATACCGCAATAATATTGTTGATACACACCATATTACCCATCGCTCCCCCTACTGATTGTAAGGCGAGTATCAGAGGTACCGAAAGTCCTGTGGTATTAGCAACTGAGTATTGCACGGCTCCAAAAGTAAGGTTCGATACGGTGTTAGAGCCTGAAAAGAAAGACCCTACCGCTCCTAAATACGATGAAAAAATCGTCCAGTGACTGCCTGTGGCTTGTGCCAATCCGCGACCGATAATTTGCACCATAGAGTTTTCACCTCCCATCAGCATTACATTTACCATAATAAGCGCTCCTACCAAAGCCAAGAAAGGTTTCTGTATCTGCACAAAACTAGCCGAAAAAAGCTCTTTAGTTTGCTTCCATTTCAGCGAGAATAACGGAATGGAAATGAGTACTGTAACCACAAACGGAATAAGTGCAGGCACGTAGAGCAGTTTGTAGCTTTCATTTTCGCCCGTAGCAAAAATATTATTCAGTGAAAAAATAAGTCCTTTAGTAACCTCAAAATCGCCCAGATAACCCAATTTTATAGTAAACCACTCAGTTGTATCGTTCAAAAGTGCTTTTAGTGGAAGTTGTTTAATGCGGGTAAGTGCTAAAATGATAATGAGTGAAGCCGTAGGAAAAAGGGCTTTGATGAGTTCTGAAGATTTTACCTTCTCGTGATGTACTTCACGGTTGTCTGTTTTAGATAGTCCTATTCCTTTACTTGCAACCCCTACGGAGATAAAGAGGCCAATAGCCCCTCCTACCAAAGCGGGGAACTCGTAATTGAACCACGCAACAATCACGTAAGGCACCGTACACGAGAGAATACTAATGAGTATAAAAACTATATTCTTGCGTATCTGTTGCCACGATACAATCACCTTGAGTGCCATCACAGGAATTACAAAAGCAGCAAACAGATGCACAATAGCCGTAATCCTACCTATATCGGAAAGCTCGGAGTCAGAAATAGCTCCATTACCGATAAGCGTACCAAAACCAAACCACGTAGGGGTGCCCACCGCTCCAAACGATACGGGTACCGAGTTCATAATAAGTGTGAGAATAGCAACTTGCAACGGCTTGAAGCCTAATCCTACCAATAAAGGTGCTGCGATAGCCGCAGGCGTACCAAAACCACTGGCTCCTTCAATCATAAAGGCAAAAGCCCAGCCTATAATCATCAGCTGTGCCACAGGATTCGGACTGATGTTGCCTAACCAACGGCGCAACACATTCATTGCCCCTGTCATCTCCATCATTCGGTTGAAGAGCACCGCCCCAAATATCACCGTAATAGGCGTAGCTACCGATATGATAGCCTTAATAAAGTTAGCATTTACGGCTACAAAAGAGCCTTCAAAATAAGTTAGGTGCAACACATACACCAATCCTGCAATAAGCGGGAGTGCTATATACGAGGGAAGTGCGTTCTTTTTAACCATCAAATAGATGAGTAGCACTATCGGAAGAACGCTAAGAAATAAAGCCATAGGTTTCTTTTTTATTTTCTTTTGAGGGCAAAGATAGTGCTTTTTATTTAATATGCAAATATTACGAAAGAAATATGTTTTCGAGCGAAATAGCAAAGACAAAAGAAGAGTGAGCCTTCAAAAAGGCTCACTCTTCTTGAATAAATCCAAAAAACTTCTTTTCTACTGGAAGTCTAAATCGGCTTCTTTTCCGTATTCAATTTGCTTAATAATTACGTTATTCTTATTGGTATGTTCTCCTAGAGTGCCTGTAACAATAAGTTTGGTACCTGCTGTTTTCAGTTTGGCTTTAGTTTTTTTGGATAACGCTTTAAATACAGTACTAGTAGCATACACTTGTACTTCTGTTTTATCTTTGAATTCAAAGAAAGTACTACTGTCTTTTATTGTAATGACACCTTCTAATTTCACTTTTTTGTCTTTATATTTATTGAAATCAGCAACAGTAGCGGTAGCTACATTTAGCTCAGGAAGCTGTACTACTGGGGTATCACCAAATACAATATCACCTTCCACAGCATAAACCAATTGATGTACGGTATTTCCATTTACACTATAATCTTCAAATTTTCCTTTAATTGAAGTAAGCTTTTGTCCGTCAGTACCCAATTTAGTTTGAGCGTCTTTACTAAAAGATTTGAGATTAGGAGAGTACAACTGTATTTTATTACCATCCGAGAAAAGAACGTAAGATTTTCCACCTTCAACTTTTAGAGTGGCATTCTTTAAATTTACGTGCTTACCCACTTGGTAATCGCTGGCAAGAGTAGCGGTTGTAGCGTCTACATCTACATAAGTAATCGCAGCAGGCGCTTTTATAAATTCTATATCACTTTCTTTGCTGTACAGTATTTCTTTTACAACAGTACCATTTTTAAGGGCATAATCAGTAAAGACTCCTGTAACGTTTATTTCATAACCTTCTGTTGCCAATTTTTCTTTAGCTGCATCTGAAATAGTTACGCCCTTAGCTGAAAATACTTGTATTTCGGTACCATCTTTGAAAACGATGTAGGTTCTTCCGCTTTTTACTACTGTGGTACCGTGCAGTTTTACGGTTTTGCCTACTACATAATCAGCTACAGTAGCATTGCTCGCTTCTAAGGTCTCAACAGTTGTAGAGGTTTGTGTACCAGTTTGTGTACTGGTAGAAGTACCTCCTTTTACTACCAAATCAGCATAATTGCTTATCATAAATTGGTAATCTTTGTTAAATTTGGTAAGCACTCCTGTTACTTCGACTTCACCAGCAGGCACTTTCTCGTCTTTAAACTTAGCATAACTGCTAGTTCTGAAGATAATAGTCTTCCCATTAGCATCGGTAAGCTTGTAATTAGTGGCACCTCCAAGGGCATTGCTCTTGTCATAAAGTGTTTTACCTACGGCATCAGTAGGGAAATGTACCCCTTTAAGGGTAATGAGCTGGTCTACGTGTGCTTCGGTAGATACTTCTTGTATAGAGTTACTCACTTTGGCTAATTCGGCAACTGTTTTGCGCTCTCCTGTGTCAAACAAGTGTTTTTTATAAATCGCCTCAGCCATTGTGCCTACACTCACTCTTCCGCTTTTGGCAGTATAAGTGCCGTGACCTACCTCTATAGCACTGTTGTTAAGTTGAGTGGTAAGGTCTTTCAAGCGCAATTGTACTTTAGCTCCTACGGGGAACTCGGTATAAAGACCACTTTTGTCAATCGCTACTGAAAGTCCTTGATTCTTATCAGCGTTCTGTATATAAATTTTCTTGTAGAAGTTACCTCCCTCATCGCTAGATATTACATACCCCTCAATAGCTTCATCAGCAGTATAGGTAGCCACTGAGGCAGTTACTTTCGTGAGTACGTTAGCAAAACTTACTACTTGACCACTATAGTCAGGCAGTGGCTTTTTCCCGTTAGGATCGGGAATGTCATAATCGTCGTCCTTTACACACGATGTAATAGCGAATGCCGTAAGTAGGGCTATCGCTACTGGTTTTAATACGTTTAGTTTCATATGGCTATAAGTTTACAGTTATCAGTGTTTTGTTTTATTTTAAGGTTTGCTTATTGGCAATACCCTATAGTCCATTTCTTATTTTTCAAAGTTTGCTTTGTTTGCTGCTCTTCCGGACTGTCGATAATTTTAGGGTTCATATAAACAGTGCCCCCGCCGTTTTCGTGCATAGTGCTCACAACTTTCTTGAGTTTTTCGCCCGAAAATGTAAGATTAAAGCGTAATTCGGTGAGCTTTTTATTAGCGGTAAGATCTAAGCCAACAAGAGGTAAATTTGACACTTTTAAGTAAGTGAGTTGGGCGTTGTTGCGCAAGTTCACTTCTTTTATTTTATTATGGCTCATATCCAATCTTTCCAATGCGGTATTGCGAGTTACATCTAACGAAGTTACTTCATTGCGATCACATTTCAATAATGTTACCTTACCGTAAACTCTCACAGTATTGCCCTGTAGCCTATACTTTGCTGTAGTAGCACTTAGGCGAACATCAGTACCACTGTCATACACACCATTGTTGTTTAAGTCTACCCACACATCTTTTTTATCTGCTTCTTTGGCGTCTATTGTCAGTGTTATTTCGCTCCCCACCTTTTTATCAGTGGTAAAAATCATATAGGGTGTCCCTTTAGGATTGTTGGGGTCAGGGTTTGAATTATTGTCTTTAGAGCAACCTACTAATGCAATAGTTGCTACAAGGAGCACTAAAGCTCCTCTTCTGAAAATAGATTTTTTATTCATTATATTTATTAATGTTCAAATGAACAACGTTTTGTTTTGTTCTTACTCTACAATTGCCCACTAAGTAGGCAAGGCTACTTTTAAAACTTTACCTTTTATCTTTTACCTTTTCAAAGGCTCACCGCTAAGTTCACCATATAAGTACGTCCGTAACCCACAAAGTAACGATTGCCAAACGAAGGTACGCCTTGTGCGTTATCCTGTACCATCTTGCCGTAATTGGCAGTGCGCGATTGCTCAAAACCTCCTGAAAGGAATTGAGTGTCAAACAAGTTATTCACACTCACCATTAGGCTTACATAGGTTTTGTTGAGTCTCCACGACTTACCACCCACAAGATTTACCAAGAATACATCGTCCAAACGTTCTTGTTTGAGAAGCTTCCGAGCTAAGTCAGTATCAATATTAGTAAAAGGCGCTTTCGTGCTGGGGTCTATAAAGAACTGCGAAGTGCGGTTCAAAGCCGATAACGATACGTAGTTTTGTGCCAAGAAATTAGCCGTTGCCCCTATCCACCAATACTTAGGGTGGCGATATTCCAAACCTAATGAATAGGCTTGTTGCGGACCGCTGGGCACGTGGTAATTCTTCATCGTTACCTCATCAATAGCCTTGTTCACCTCTCCTGATGAAATGTAAAGCGACGGATTATTGATGTAAGTATATTGTCCTACCGAAGCTACTGCCGTAAGTCTAAGAGTAGGTATAAGTTGTGCTTCCGCTCCAAACTCCAACCCAAAATGGCGTTTCTTAATGCCTTCTACCGTTTGAGCCACAAAGTCTCTGTCTATTTCATCAGTAAGAGCCGTTTCAGTATAGAAGAAGTTTGTTTCCGCAGTATTCTCTATCTCGGTAAAGAACCCTGTAAGGCGTCCTTTTAGGTAAGGCATACGCAAAATATAGCTCGCATCGGCAGTGTAAGCCAATTCGTTCTTGATATTAGGCAACAAGCGATTAGAATTGCGTACATTTGCATAGATATTGCGCACTGATTGTGGTGTATTAAAATACCCCACGTTCGCTTGTAACAAATGGCGACCGGTAAGTGCGTAGGTAAGTCCAGCTTTGGTACTCATTCCGTTTTGCACTTGCATAGCACCCTTTCCGTAAGAATCAGCATAGAGAGGATAGTTGAACTTACCTTCGCGTTGGATATCAGTATAATGGTAACGTCCTGCTACAAATAACTCGACGTTTTTAAACGTAAATTCAAACTGCGAGAAAGCTTCAGCCACATTACTTTTAAGTGCATAAAAGTAATTCCACTTGTCGCCTTGCTTTTTCTTCATATCTGTTTCATCGGCATTGTAAGGCTTCCCTTCAAAGTAATCGTAGTTCATAAAGTAATCACCACCAAGCAAATCGTCTACTTCAGCAAAGTTATCAGAAGAAACATTGCGGTACACTACACCCGATGTCCATTTGATGTTTTCGTGAATAGGCGTAGAAAAGTTCACATTGGCTGAGAACGTGCGTTCGCGATTGATATCATTGCTCACAATAAAAGCACTGCGCTTATCGGTAGTGTTGTAGTTCGCCCGATAAAGCTCTTCCCAGTCCAGTTGCGAATGCGTTAAGAAATAGTCTTTCTGTAAGGCTGCCATCGTGGGGTCAGAAGGGTTTTGGTTTAAGTAATAACTTGGCAGAAGTTTATAGTAATTAGGCTCAGGATTTTGAGCATTCGAATAACTAATACGCGTATTACCTATTTCACCAAACTGATAGCCCAAGTCCACATTCAGGCGCGTGTCGTTTTTCAAATAGTTATAAGAGAAAACGAAGATAGGCTCTGAAACGATACGGTTACGCGAATTGCGCTTGTCGCCATTTTGTTTACCCCAAAAAGGATTGTATTGGTAGCCCATCAAATCGAGTACCTCACGAGTTAGTGGCGAGGTCTTACCGCGCTTCACTGGAGAAAACATTCCTATAAGGTTAAAGCTACTATGGTTATTAAGCTGATATTCTATTCCTGCTGCAAAAGCATAAGCGTTGTAGAGCGTACCGTCTACCCAACTACCCTGAGGCGCAAACCTGCGTGAAGCCGAAACCATATACGCCAATCCGTTGCGCTGTACTCCCGAGTTGTAAGTAGCCATCAGTCTACCAGTATAACTGCGGTTGCTGGCTGAAGTCGTTACGCGAAGCCCTGCACGATTAAGCGACGGACGTATATTGATGTAGTTAGACCCCATCAATCCACCAAAAGTATAGTCGGATTTTACCAATCCGTTGCTCATTTCTTGGTTGCGTGTAATGTCGTTAAGCCCTCCCCAATTCGCCCATTGGGCACGACCGTTTTCAAGTCGATTCATCGGGATACCGTTAATGAGCACCGTTACGTCTTTGGAGTCATAACCACGAGGTTTGAAGAACACCGAACTGAAATCGAAAGCCGCCCTACGCATAAACACGTCTTGTGAACTTTGCAAAAGTCCCGACATCGCATCAGCACCACTTTCGTCGTCTTCTAGTTCGCTTTCAGTAATCACTGCCAATTGCTCAGCTTCCTGCTGATAGTCACCCGAGAGGGAAACCGTAGGCACGGTGTAAGGATGAGTGTCTCCTAATGAAATGAGTTGCTCAGCACTGCTATAACCACTAAGGGAGAAGAGTAGCAAGTGTTCTCCTTCTGGCAATTGAAGCGTATACTTACCTTTACTATTGGTAACTGCTTCGCGCGGAGAAGTGCTTACACGCACTTTTACCCCTTGCAAAGGCTTGCTACTTAGTTCATCTATCACTGTTCCTTCCACTTTCACTTGCGAAAACGCCGAAACCGATACGAACAATAGCACATAGAGATATAATTTCCTTAACATAATACTATGAGGTTGATTTCTTTAAAATATGTGCCAAAGGTACAACAAAAAAATGAAATAGCAAAATAAACGAAATAAAATTATTTTAAAAGAGGTCAAATAGAGTATTATAGCTGTCATAGCTTTATATTTTCTTTAAGAAAACCCCACCCATTTTATCTCTTACCTTCATCTTTCCGTCATCATTTTTTAATTTGCTAATTCTCTAATTTGCTAATTTTTACTGCTCTTTTGGTATCTTTGGTAATTTTAAAACGGTCGTCTAAGCGCTTGCCTACCACCCACACAATATCCTCACCACTGCATAAAAGCACTTGCTCTTCGCGCTCTATTTGGGTGTATTTCTCATCGGTAAAGAACTTGCTGAGCTTCTTCTCGCTGTTCATTCCAAAAGGGTAAAACACATCGCCTTCTTTCTTATAGCGCAACATAAGTGGGTATTGCAATTTGTCGGCATCTACATATATTTCAGTAGGGATTGGATTTTTCACTTTCACCTTGCCCTCTATAAATTCAAAATGAAGATGAACGGGGTCGTATACCTCAGCCATATCTTCCGAAATCAGCAAACTTAAACTGCGTTTTGCTTCATTTGGTTTTAACCAAAGACAAGTGTTATCTTTTATGAGGATATGGGTAGGCGAAAGTACTTGTTTACCCGCTTCGGCATTCAGCAATAGGTTTTTGAGGTCTTTTACATTGCCAAATCCATAAGGGTAGAAGAGTTTATGTAAAACAAAGTCCAATTCAGGAACAACTTGTAGTTTTTCTATGTCTATTTGTATAGGATTATGTCCTTCAAAACAAGTTTCTTTGAGTTTTCCTATATAAAAGTCTATAAATCGCGCTGATTGGTGTAAGTATTCCTGCGTTTGATTAAAATTCTCTAAGTAATTAGGGTGTACTAATGCTAATTTCGGTATTATATCGTGCCGAATTACATTGCGCACGTATTTATTTGTTTCATTACTGCTGTCTTCACGCCATTTAAGGCGTTTTGCTTGGGCATATTCGTATATCTGCTGACGAGAGAATTGTAATAACGGACGTATGATAGTATCTTTTTCTTCTGGAATGCCTAAGAGCCCCTCTAAACCACTACCTCTGGAAAGGTTGATAAAGAAGGTTTCGAGGTTATCATTAGCGTGATGAGCCGTAGCGATAGCATCGCAGAAATGGGTGCTTGCCAGCTCATCGAACCACTGATAGCGCAATTCGCGAGCAGCCAACTGAGTATTCAACTGATGAGAACTCGCATATTGATGTGTATCAAAACGCTTTACTTCTAAAGGAACGCCAAGCTCCGCAGCAAAAGTGCGTACAAAAGCCTCATCGTCGTCACTTTCTGTTCCGCGCAATTGAAAGTTGCAGTGTGCTAAAAGCAGTTCTATACCGTGAGTGTACAGTAAGTGTGTGAGTACTACGCTATCGATACCGCCACTAATGGCAACCAATATTTTTTTCTCTTTAAGTTTTTTAATCTCAACATTCATAATTTATTCACCTCTTTTTAATTGCCCGTGTGGCTCACACTTATACCACTCCAAATCGGGCACTAGTATTCAGTTTACCGATAAGGCTTTTGGCAGTAGTACAAGGATATGCTTTTTTGCGATACTGACTGATGGGCTGAATCCCTACAAGACTATTGGTAAAGAACAGCTCGTCGGCTTTTTGAAGTTCAAAAGGTGAAATAGAGGTCTCTATCACCTCGTAGTCTTCGGTTTTATTAAGGGTTTTGATAAGCATCTTTCGGGTAATACCATTCAGTGCTCCATCGGTTAGTGGGGGCGTTTTTAAGGTATTGCCTTGCACTACAAAGAGGTTGCCGTTCAGCATTCCTGCAATACTCTTGTTGCTGTTCAGCAAGATGCAATTCTGATAGTCGTTTTCTTCGGCAAAGATACTGCCTAACACATTCACCGTGCGATTAATATGCTTTACATTTGCTAAGAGGTCGGGTTGTACAAAAAAGTCTTTAAAGAGTTCTACCTCGTAGGGTTCTTCGTTGAGTACATAGAAAGGATTGTTCATCACTTCGGTTTCTATGATATAATCTACCTCATTGGTAATGGGTGTATACTTACCCCCATCTTTACGGAAAACAGTAATACGCACTCGTACCGGATTATTTTCGAGGCTATTGGCTTTAATAAGTGTAAGGATTTCGTCTTCGAGGTACTCCATAGAGAATACCATAGGGATATCCATACGCAAGATACGCATACCTGCCATTAGGCGCAGGTAATGTTCTTCCCAAAAGATTAGTTTTTGGTAGCTGTATTTGCAAGTATCGAACACGCCATCGCCGTAGAGGAAAGCACGGTTTTTAATAGTTAAGACGGTATCGCTATCGGTAATGAGGTTACCGTTATAATTGAGTTTCATATTTAGCTTGCTCCTATTTTAGCTTTAAGGTCGTTTATTTGGAGCTCCCAAAGCTGTTTGGCTTCTTCTATTTCATTAGGGAGGGCAAAATCAGTAATGATAAGGGAGACTTCTTGAGTCATATCATTCACATTGATTTTGATTTCGAAATAAGTAGAAGCGTCGTTATCGTCTTCCCAATGGAAACGAATATGGTCGTCCAACTTTTTGCGCAATATCTGAGCTGCTTCTTCTACCCCATTCCATACAAAAGTGTAGATTTCTTCATTAGCGCGCACATCGTCGGCGTACCACGAAGCGAGACCTGCTGGGGTAGAGATGTATTGATAGAGCAATTGCGGAGAGGCGTTTACGGTAACTTCTAATTGATATTTTTCTTTTGTTTGCATAGGCAAATAGGGTATTATTACACTGTTTGATGGGCGCAATATACAACTATTTTTTGAAATAGCAAATTATTTTCCCCCTTTATCACCTGTGCGAGTTGCCCCACGAATAACGCTGAGGGTTTGTTGAGTAATACCTAATAGAGAGGCTATGTGTCCTAAGGGGGCACGCAGAAGTATTTGAGGATAAGTGTGCAAGAGGAGGTCATACCGCTCTTGGGCAGTTTGGAATTTTATAGTATGTAGGCGTTCAGTAAGCGATTTGATGGCTGACACTAATAGGAATCGCATTAGGCGTTCGAGTTCTTGGTGTTCGTTTACTACGCGTTCTACTTCGGGGAAAGAAGCTACCCATACTACACTGTCTTCCAGCGTTTCTAAAGAGAAGAGTAAAGGCTGGGAGAAATAGATATTTTCTACGGGAAAATAAAACATTTGTTCCAAAAGGAAGGTGTGGGTAATGTCTTTATCTTCTTTGTTATAAAACAGGCGCAAGAGTCCCTTTTCAACATAAAACAACTGCTTGGAATGTGAGCCTTCTTTGAGCAACAAGTGGTACTTTTTGTACTCTTGTTGCTCAAATAGGCTATTGATAAAAGCAAGTGTCTCGGTGTTGATTTGAGTTTCTTGGTGTAAGTACTCGGTGAGCGTCATTTTTGGGGTATGGCTATTGCATATTTTTAGCCTCGATGCTAAGAGTAGCGTGAGGTACTGCCATAAGGCGACGTTTATCGATGAGTTTACCTGTTACACGACAGATGCCATAGGTTTTGTTTTCGATACGGATAAGTGCATTCTTGAGGTCGCGTATGAACTTTTCTTGACGAATAGCCAATGCGGTATTTTCCTCTTTGCTGGTTACCTTAGAGCCTTCTTCAAAGGCTTTGAAAGTGGGAGATGTATCGTCGGTACCATTAGTGGCACTGTTCATATATGAACTCTTGATAAGCTCTAAATCGGTTTGTGCTTTTTTGATTTTTTCTTCTATAAGCGCTTTAAATTCTTCTAATTCCTTATCGGAATAGCGCACTCTGATGTTTCCTTCTTCCATAAAAATTATAGTACTTATTTAAATTGGGGCGTAAAATTAGTATTATTTTCAGAACTACCAAAATAAAAATGTTATTTTTTTATTTGGGATTATTATTTCTGATAAAAACGCACCCAATCTACGTACATTCTTACCGGTTTGGTAAAAGGTTTTACTTCGCCTACCCAGCTACCGCCTAATTGCATATCGATGCGCAACATATAGGGGCGAGCAAAGGGGAATTGCCCTTCACTTTCTTTCTCGGGCACACGTGCATAACTAAAAGTTTGTTTGCCGTTTACATAAAAGCGCAATTCATCGGTGTCGAGCTCTACGGCATAGATATTATAATCATCGGGGTTGATAGGAGCTGTAGCGGTGCTTTTAGGGGTGCGCTTGGTAGGGTCTTTTTTGCCCGCTTGGGTGTAAGTGGAGTGTACCGTATGGTGTACAAAAGGCTCGTAATTAAGTCGCTCGACGATGTCTATCTCACCACCCGTAGGCCAAGTAGCATTGGGTACCATCCAGATAGCAGGCCAGGCTCCTTGAGTGGCTTCGAGCTTACAACGGATTTCTAAGCGTCCTTTTTCGAAGTATTTTTTGTCCTTGGTAGAAACACCCCCAGTGATATATTTAGACTTGTCTTTGGCGGGGTCTGTACTGGGCTTGCCTAAGAGGATAAGATTGCCATTCTTTATCTCGAACAAACTAGGGTCTTGACTCATTGTTTTGCACCAATCGGCTTTTGAATCTGGGCAAGCCCACATTTTTGACCATATTTTGGTAGCAAAGATATCGTCGCGATTAAAATCGTCTTCCCAAACTAATTTCCACCCTCCTTTTTTTAAATAATCGTTATTTTCTTTTGTTGAAGGGTCTTCCTTTTCTTGCTGAGAGCAGGCTATGCTAATGCTCATCACGCATAAAATAATAAATATGTTTTTCATATTGATATTGTTTTAATTAAATGTAAATATAAGGGCAAAGGTACAAAATAATTTTTTATTAGCAAAAAGAAGGTGCGAGGCATTAGATAGGGAAATTAGAAAATTAGAGAATGAGAAAATTTGGAAATGAGGTGCGAGCCGCACGGGCAGGGAAATGAG
>NZ_KB291224.1:0-1960 GCF_000318255.2 Capnocytophaga sp. oral taxon 380 str. F0488 | reverse complement strand
GCGACTTTTTTATTATCAAAATTAAAATCTAAAAAACGTCCTTGATGTGTTTCATACTGTTGGCAATACTGCCTTTGGCTTCTGCAAAGTCGCCTTGACCTATCTTTTTGATGATGTTGGTCGCAAAACCTTTCATCTGTTCAAAAGTGATATGAGGAGGCATCGCTAAGGTATCGCGATTGGTGTAGATATTCACCAAAGTAGGTCCGTCGTGCTCGAAAGCTGCTTTTACGGTGGCTTCGAGGTCTTCGGTTTTGCGCACTTCATAGCCTTTGATGTTCATCAGGTCGGCGAGTTTGTCGAAAGGTGGGTTTACCATATTGGTTTGCCAATCGAGGTAGCCCGATACTTCCATTTCGAGTTTTACCATTGCGAGCGAACGGTTGTTGAACACAAATATCTTCACAGGGTATTGGTATTGCATCAGGGTAGCCAAGTCGCCCAAGAGCATCGATAGACCGCCGTCACCACACATTGCTACCACTTGTCTGCCATTGGAAGAAGCTGCTGCACCAATTGCCATTGGGAGGGCGTTTGCCATAGAACCGTGGTTGAATGAGCCAGTGAGGTAACGTTTGCCCGTACCTTTGATAAAGCGCGCTGCCCACACTACATTCATACCTGTATCGACGGTGAAAATAGCATCGTTGGCGGCGTATTTATCCAAAAGTTTAGCCGCATATTCGGGGTCTATTTGGTTCTCTTCGGTTTTCTTTTTGGTGTAATCGTCCAATGATTTTTCGAGATCCAAATACTCTTTGTGAATGTCTTTGAGGAAACTATCGTCGGTGCGAGGAGTGAGTTTAGGTAATAAGGCAGTAATGGTGTCCTTCACATCGCCTGCAAAACCGTAATCTACTTTGGCACGACGACCAATGATATCGGGACGTTCATCTATTTGAATAATAGTGTTTTTCTTAGGTAAGAACTCCGCATAAGGGAAATCGGTGCCGAGCATTACGAGCACATCGGCTTTGGCGCAAGCATCATAACCTGAACGATGCCCGAGCAAGCCGTTCATTCCCGCTATATAAGGGCTATCGGTGCGGTCGAAGAATATTTTGCCACGGAAAGAAGCCACGATAGGTGCTTTAAGGGTTTCGGCAAGCTGTTCCACTTCTTTCACCGCATACTGACAACCGTGACCGCAGTAAAGGGCTATTTTCTTGTTTTTAGCGTCGTTTAGTACGGCTGATAATTTGTCGAGTTCACTATCGGAAGGGCGTACTACGGGTTTTGCTAAGAAGGGTTGTGTAGCAGTAGGAACCTCTTCGAGGTCAGCACCTGCTACATCGCCAGGGAGTCCCAACACCGCCACGCCTTTCTCGTTGATAGCCGTTTGTATGGCGCGTTGCATCATTGTGGTGAACTGTTTTGGGGTATTGGCTACATATACGTATTTACTGCAATCTTGAAACAGCAAGAAGGGATTGGTTTCTTGGAACCAGTGGGTACCGAATTTATGGGTGGCGCAGGTGCTGGCAATGGCAATCACAGGGTTGCCTGAGCGGTTGGCGTCGTAGAGTCCGTTGATAAGGTGCACGTGTCCAGGTCCTGAACTACCCATACAACAGCCTATGCCGTTTAGTTCGGCGTCCATAGAGGCTGCATAAGCTGCTGATTCCTCGTGGCGGACGTGTATCCACTCAAGGCGACCATCGCGACGGATGGCGTCGTTTACAGGGTTGAGGCTATCGCCGGTAATGGCATAGACTCTTTTTACGCCTGCTTGTACTAACATTTCGACCAATTGGTCGGATACATTTTTACTCATATGTTTTATTATTAATGGTTTTTTGTATGCAAAAATAATACCAATTAATACTATTTTGAGTCGCACAGGCGAGAGAAATGAGAGAAATGAGGTGCGAGCCGCACAGGCGAGAAAAATGAGGAAATTAGGAAATGAGAAAATGAGGTGCGAGCTAGAGGAATGAGGCTACGCCTCAGAAATTAAACA
>NZ_KB291223.1:0-892 GCF_000318255.2 Capnocytophaga sp. oral taxon 380 str. F0488 | reverse complement strand
TTTTAGATTTTAATTTTGATAATAAAAAAGTCGCTAAGCATCTCGCTTAGCGACTTTTTTCCTTGTATTTACTGTGTTACTCTCATTTCTTCAATTCTTAGCCTTGTATCTCAAACGCACAATCCTTGTCCTAAAATCCTACAATCCTTGCATAAGAATTTGCCCATAAAAAATTATCGCCAGAATTTTGCACCGTAAAAACTTGATAAGGGGAACAGCCGAAAGACAAAAGGTAAATATAAAGTCGACGCCTTCCATCTTTTAGTTCTTGACCTCTTATCTAAAAAATCAATCATTATGGCAAAAAGCAAAAATAATGTAGTAACCGAAGGATTGAGCGGTATGTTAGCTCGCCAAATCGTATTCCGCCAACGCGCAGGACAAACCATCGTAGGGAAAGCCCCCGTTCGCTCTCAGAAAGCAAGCCAAGCACAACAGCTACATCAGCAAAGGTTTGCTCGAGCAGCTTTCTATGCTAAAAGTGCTTTGCAAAATAGTGCACTTAAGCAAAGCTATGCCGAGGAAGCTAAAAAGCGTCCAGGTACCACCCCCTATAATATGGCAATTGCCGATTATCTTAAAGCTCCTGTGATTGACGCGGTAGATACCTCAAACTATACAGGTTCCGTTGCCGGAGAAAAGATTGTCGTACAAGTATCCGACACTTTTAAAGTAACAGGCGTGAAAGTGAAAATCACCGACCACGATGCTACACTTGTAGAAGAGGGGAATGCTACCTTCCAAGAAGGTAAGTGGGTGTATACCACCACTGTGGTAAACGCTTCTCTTACCGGCGATAAGGTAATAGTAACAGCCACCGACCGTCCTGCCAATGTTACCACTAAGGAATTTATCCTTTAAAGCGAGTAACAACAAGAAAGGTAAAGCCAGT
>NZ_KB291222.1:38594-59993 GCF_000318255.2 Capnocytophaga sp. oral taxon 380 str. F0488 | reverse complement strand
AAGTATGACGGAAAATCAAAAGAAACCTCCCCCTTCTCACATACTCCGCTCTCGCGGTGTACATACCCAGCTATCGCTGGCTACCTCAGAGAGAGGGAATGTGACGAGGGAAAAGTAAAGGTAAAATGGAGGTAAAATAAAAGAGGAAGGGATACAAGCTATTTGATTTTTTATTATCTTTGCGTGTTATAACTAAATAAAACAGTGATGAAGAGAATATTATTAGCGAGTACTTCTACTGTATATGGGGGTACTTATCTTTCTTATTTACAAGATGAATTGATTGATTTCTTTACAGGAATTGACGAAATATTGTTTGTGCCTTATGCACGCCCCAGTGGTATTACGCACGATGAATATACTCAGATTGCGCAACAGTTTTTCAATAGGGTAGGGAAGAGGATAGTGGGCTTGCACACATTCGCTGACCCTAAAAAGGCTATTAGGCAGGCAAAAGCGATTTTTACAGGCGGAGGGAATACCTTCGTGCTGGTAAATCAGTTGTACGGATTGGAAGTGATGGACGTATTGCGTGAAGCAGTAGAAAATGGGACGCTTTATATGGGAACAAGCGCAGGGAGCAATATAGCTGGACAGACAATGCAGACTACTAATGATATGCCTATTGTTTACCCGCCTTCGTTTAAAACCTTAGGGCTTGTGCCTTTTAATATCAACCCTCATTACCTTGACCCAGACCCCCAAAGTAAACACAAGGGAGAAACTCGCGAAACGCGAATTAAGGAATTCCACGTTTTTAACGATACTCCTGTGATAGGTTTGCGCGAAGGTAGTTGGCTACGTGTGGAAGATGAGAAGGTTAGCCTTAAAGGCGATTTGACGGCTAGAATTTTCCTAAAAGAGCAAGAACCTTACGAAAGTACGGAAATTTTGTTGTAGACAAAGGAAGGAATGTACTACACTTATAATCAGGTTGTTATATAATAGGTTTGACGAAAAAGAAGATTAGAAGGGAATATTTTTACGAAGAAAAAGTGTTATTTATTTTTGTAAATCAATTTTTTGTAATACTTTTGAGCCGTAAAAACACTTATTAGACATTTAATTATGAAATTTTACTTTTGTTTTTTAGCCTTATCATTGGTACTTGTAGCGTGTAACGACAATGGTAACCAACTCACTCCTGAGCAGAAAGAAGCAAAATTGCAACATAAGTTGGACTCGATAGCTGAAATAAAATTCTCCGAAATAGTGAAGGAAGACGTAGACTCTTATCCTATTTTCAGAGGGGTATGTGATACAGCAACGACGAAGATAGGACAGAAAGAATGTTTTGAGAGGACTTTTACAACCCTTTTTCAAGAGCGTTTGAAAAAAGCCCCTTATGAAGTAACAGAGCCTGTTACTGACCGTGTATTACTGAATATAAAAGTGGATAATACAGGTAAAATAGTGCTTATAGATATAGAAGCCAATGATAAGACAAAAGAATTACTAAGTACTGATAGTGAAACCTTTGAAGACTCATTACGCGCTAATTTATCGGCACTCTCAGAGCAAGATGCTATCGTACCAGCTACCAAGAACGGACTGAACGTGAGTACGCAATTTAATTTGCCTATTGAAATTAACGTTAAATAATTGGTCGTAGCTTTTGGAACGCATTATTTTAGGTATCGACCCAGGCACTACTATTATGGGGTTTGGGCTTATTCAGGTGGAAAGAGATACTATGAAGCTCTTACAGCTGAATGAGCTTCAACTTAGTAAATACAGCAATCACTACTTAAAACTAAGTGTGATTTTTAATCGCACTTTGGAGCTGATAGATACCTATAAGCCTGATGAATTGGCTATTGAGGCGCCCTTCTTTGGCAAGAATGTACAATCGATGTTGAAACTCGGAAGAGCGCAGGGAGTGGCGATGGCAGCGGGGCTATCGCGTGAAATTCCTATTACTGAATACGAACCTAAAAAGGTGAAAATGGCTATTACGGGTAATGGTAGTGCCTCCAAGGAACAAGTAGCCAAAATGCTTCAACAACTTCTGAATATAAAAGAACTCCCCAAACACTTTGACGCAACCGACGGTCTGGCGGTGGCTGTTTGTCACTTTTTTAACGGTGGCAAGTCGCAAAAACAACAAAGTTATAGTGGTTGGGACGCTTTTGTAAAACAAAATCAAGACCGTATAGGTTAAAAAAATACTTCATTTTGTATAGCTTATACATTCATATTCCCTTTTGTAGGCGTGCTTGTTATTATTGTGATTTCCATTTTTCGACTACTCTGAAAAGAAAAGGAGAAATGGTAAATGCCCTTTGTGAGGAACTCATTTTGCGCAAAGGGGAAGCCGTAGGTAGTGAGTTACAGACAATCTACTTAGGAGGAGGGACGCCCAGTATCCTTTCGTATGACGAATTACAACAACTTTTTTGCACTATCTTCACACATTACAAGGTAAATACCACAGCTGAAATTACCTTAGAAGCTAATCCTGATGACTTTTTTAGAGCTACTTCTCCCGAGCAATTTTTGGAACAATTACGCTCTTTGGGTATCAATAGGCTCAGTTTAGGAGTGCAGTCGTTTTTTGAAGAGGACTTGCGATTGATGAACAGAGTGCATACAGTAAGCCAAGTAGAGACTTTATTACAGATAGCTCCACAGTATTTTAATAATATCACGATTGATTTGATTTACGGCATTCCCCAAATGAGTGAGGAACGCTGGCAGGAGAATATTGATAAGGCACTGTCTTTCGATATTCCGCATATCTCAGCCTATGCGCTTACGGTAGAAGAAAAAACAGCTTTGTACAAGTTTATTGCTACGGGGAAAATCGCGCCAATAAGCGATGAGCAGGCTTACACTCACTTTCAAATGTTGATAGATACTCTGGAAGCAGAGGGGTTTATACAATACGAATTTTCAAACTTTGGCAAAGAAGGGTATTTTAGCAGGAATAACACGGCTTATTGGTTTGGCAAGCCCTATATGGGAATAGGTCCTTCAGCCCACAGTTTTAACGGGAAGGAGCGTAGTTGGAATATTGCTCATAACATTAAGTATATACAACAAATACAGCAAGGGATTTTGCCACAGGAAAAAGAAGAACTTACCCTTAATAACCGATATAACGAACTCATCATCACGCGTATACGCACGATGGTAGGAATTGATTTAGAAGAAGTGAGAACAGTATTTGGGGAAGGTTACCGCCAATATTTGTTACAACAAGCACAGAAGTACCTTGCCGATGAGCTTTTAGTTATAGGAGAAAACCATCTGAAAGTAACGCGCAAAGGCAGATTCCTCTCAGATGGTATAGCTTCGGATTTATTTAGGGTGGATGACCTCACCTAGTGGTTTGAAGGTGGGGTTTAGATTCCCGTCGATATGGTATTCCAAAAGTAGGTCACCCCACAATTCACCATCAGTAAATTCACAAATCACCCATTTTTCATTGAGTATTCGTATTTTATTAAACAAGAACTTCCCATTGCTTTTAGATTTGATGTAAGGGTTTTTAGTATCCTTTACGTTCATCTCCATTAAAGCATTGACAACAATTTGTGAAGGATTGTCAATTTTCAAATCTTCGAAATACTGTTGTGCTAATTCGTTTGTTTCGAGACTGAAGTTAAGTGCTTCGACGCGTTGTTCATCGAGTTTCTTGATAGAATCGGTGAGTTTTGAAATCTTCTCAGCTGATTCTTTCATCGCTGTAACATTTGCATTGCTATCTGTTTGGTTGCAACCAGCTAAAAAGGCAAAAGCTCCTAAAAGCGTAATAAAAATTCGTTTATTCATTATGATAAGGTTTTTGTTCGCTTAGATTTAGCACTTTTACTTTGGGTTTTCGTCGCAAGTAAGCGTGCAAAAGGTGACGGTTTGTTAATGAATTGGGTAAAGGAGTGATGAGGTTTTGTAACATCTCTAATTGAGTAAGCTGGAAATTCAGATTAAAGAAGGCATAGCCTTGAATATTGCCATCGACTACTAAAATAATGCTTTTCTCGCCTATTACTCTACCTTTATCTACAATAGCTACGTTTCGGTGCACAAGTCCGTATTTTGAAAGCACCTCAGAGGCGCGCGAGTTATACTCCTCAACGGTTTCATTATTGAAATCTACTTCGTTTAAATGGTACTCTTCAGCGATTTGATTTAAAAAGTGCTGGGCTTGTTCTTTGGTTTCAAAAGTAGTGATAATTTCGTTTTGAGTGGATAATAATTCTATTGAAAAACAAAGATATCCCTTAGTATTAAAGTGAGAAGTGAGTGCATAAGTGATATTTATTTCTTTTTCAGGATTTCGCCTATTGCATTTTGGGAGGTTGAGGTGTATTTCTTCTAACCTTTTTAAAGCAGCGATGAGTTCATTGCCTGTTTCTTGATAAGTAACTCGATAAGTATGGCGTTGCAAGTATCTATCGCGTTTGGACGGAGAAGTGAAGAGCCTGTTTACTTGTTGTTTGATATTTTTGTGTTTCCCGATGTAAATGACCTTACCTTCTTCGTTATGCATATAAAAAATCCCTAATGTTTCAGGGAGAGTGTCGAGTATTTTTAGATGACGAGAAGCCATTTCTAAACGAATATCTTGCTTGACAGAGGTAGTAATGATATCCTTTTTGGTGTCCTTTTCGAGTAGGTATTTAAAGAGTTTTAGGGTAGCCAAGGCATCACCAGAGGCGCGATGCCGGTCGCTTACAGGAATACCTAAGGAGCGTACTAACTTACCTAAACTATATGATTCTTTATTGGGAATGAGTCGCTCGGAGAGTTCTACGGTGCAGAGCGTTGTACGGACAAAGTCATATCCTAAGCGACGAAATTCAGTTTGCAAGATGCGGTAATCGAAGGCGGCATTATGACCTACGATAATGCAATTGGTGGTAATTTCGACAATACGTTTGGCAACCTCATAGAATTTAGGAGCATTGTGCAACATTTTGTTGTTGATGCCTGTAAGTTTAGTAACGAACTCTTGAATGGGGCGTTCGGGGTTTATCAATGATATGAACTGGTCGGTTATTTCGTGCCCGTTGAACTGATAGATGGCGATATCGGTAATGCCCTCTTCGTTGTATTTACCTCCTGTGGTTTCTATGTCGAGTATTGCGTACAAATGTTTAGGTGTTAGGTTTTATGGATTAGGTATTAGAAAAGAAAAAAGCAAAGAGGAAGGAAGGTCTTACTCTTTGCTTTTATAAGTTTGTTTAACTGATTAGCGAACTTCTTTAATACGGGCTTTTTTACCAGTAAGTCCTCTAAAATAGTAAATGCGAGCACGTCTTACTTTACCTTTTTTGTTTACTTCAATTTTTTGAAGGGCAGGCATATTGATAGGGAAGATACGTTCTACACCTACAGTTCCTGACATTTTACGAATAGTAAAAGTAGCGGTTACGCCGTGACCTTTGCGTTGAATAACAACGCCTTTAAAAAACTGAGTACGTTTTTTATCACCCTCTTTAATCTCGTAATACACAGTGATAGTATCACCAGCAGAGAAATCGGGGAAGTCTTTTTTTTCGATAAAGTTGTCTTGTACGTACTTTAATAATGGTTCCATAAAAAATATAAATAATTATGTTATCAATGGGCAACATTCACGACTCTCGCCAGAGGTTACTCCAAATCGGGGGCAAAGGTAGTACTTTTTTTTGAATTAGCAAGATACCTATAAAAGAAAAATTTTGTAATGTGCTAATGAGATGTGATAAGTTACTTAAAAAAGCAAATGTACTACTGGGGGTGCTAATACAGCGGTAAAGATGCCGTTAAAAATCATTCCTAAACTAGCATATACTGCGTATTTTTCACTTAGGTTGAACGCCGCCATAATACCCAAAGCGTGAGAAGCGGTACCTAATGAAATACCTTTAGCCATAGGGCTTTTGATGCGAAACCAATTCAGGAAGGTAATACCAAAAAGATTCCCTAAGAAACCAGTGGTCATTACCGCCATTACTGTAATAGGTTCAATACCATTGAGCATACGCGATACTTCCAACGCAATGGGAGTAGTAACTGATTTTGGGGCTAATGAAATGGCAATATCGTCTTCGAGCCCTAACCATTTGGCTACCAAACAAACTGTAAGTACCCCTACTAAACTACCTACAAACTGAGAGAGCACTAAGGGTATCAGCTGTTTTTTTATCTTAGAGAGCTGTAAATAGAGAGGTACCCCCAAGGCTACAATAGAGGGTTTGAGCCAAAAATCGATATACTTACCGGCTTCTTCATATTTTTGAGGAGAAATACCAAAGATTATTAGATAAGAAATAAGCACTAAAACAGTGATTAATACTGGATTTAAAAAAACCGAATTATATTTGCGTTGCAAAAGTAATACCCCGTAATAGAGGATAAAAGTAATAGCCAAAAGGAAGGCTTCGTTTTCTACAAAAGGTTTCATTATTTTAATTTTTTACGGAAGAATTGATATACGTGACCAGTTATAACAATCACTACTACGGTACTGATAATAATAGAAAGGAAGATAGCTAAAAAGTTTTCACCTATCTGTTTAAAGTATGCCATAATGCCAATACTTGGGGGTACGAAAAATAATCCTAAATTAGAAATTAATAAATCTGAAAGAGCTTTTATAGACTGTAATTTCACCCAACCAAGCTCTAAAAATAGGGTGAGAAAGAGCATTCCTATGATACTTGAAGGAAAAGGAATGTGTGTGAGAGCAACGATGAGTTCTCCTAAGCCTAAACAGCCGAAAACGATTGCAAAATAACGTATTAACATAATAATTTTGTACTTAAAAAACGGTTGCAAAAGTACTATTTCTTTTTTTAATAGTGTTAAAAAAAATATAAAAATTTGCTTGTTATATATTTTTTTACCTACATTTGCGGAGTAAAAATCATAAGTTATGAGTAATAATTACGACAAACCTATTTTTATGGACTCAGCGTCCAATGGAACAGATGGAGGGCAATCGTATCCTTCATATCCCAATGATGATGACAGACCGAGAGGTGGTGTTTTATCGAAAATTTTAATTGCTATTTTGGCTTTGGTAGCAGGAGGCTTAGGTTATTATACCTATTCTCTTAACAAAAACAAAGAGGCAACGGAAGCAGATCTTAACTCTCAGAAAGAGCAAGTGCTTAAAGATTTGAACGCTTTGAAAGGAAGCTACGACAAAGTAGTGGACGATAACAAAAACGTGAATCAGGATTTGCTTGATGCGCGTGACAAGATTGGCAAGTACATCGACTCATTGCAGAATATGAAACTTAATGTTTCGGCATTGGCTCGTTTTAAAAACCAAGCGTTTGCTCTTGCCAAAGAGCGTGATTTCTTAATCAGAAAGAACGACTCATTGGCACGTGCCAACACTGCTATCAGAAAGGATTTAGACAGTGTGTCAGTAAAATTAGACGACACAAGTGCTAAAGCCGATTCACTTGCTCGCCAAGCCAATAGCTTAAAGAAAGTGGTAGAAGCCGGTTCTGCACTTCAAATTAGCAAACTTACAATAGAAGCTGTAAAAGGCACTAAGAACAAAATTACCGAAAGAGGTCGTGCAGCTGAGAAATTAAGAGTTTGCTTTACTGTAGGAGCTAACAGAATAGCAAAATCAGGCTCAAGATACTTCTATGTGAAAGTAGTTTCACCATCGGGAGTTACCTTAGGAGCTAACGACTCTACCTCAGAAGGAGAAAACACAGTGAATTATAGTACAGCTACTCACTTCATCTACGACAATAAGAATGTGGATGTATGTGACTTTATCAGCAGAACAGGAAAAGAGTTTGATAAAGGCACTTATAAAGTAACTGTTTATGATGACCGCCTCAACGAAGTAGGTTCAGCAAATTTATTATTGAAATAGCAGTTTCTTAATATAAAAAATAAAAACAGTTCCATAAATAGTATGGAGCTGTTTTTTTTTGAACAATATTTGGAAGTACGCTACTTGTTTTGTACTTTTGCGACATCTTAACTAGAAATATACCAATCTTATGAGAACCAACTTATTAATTATGTTATTATTTTTAGGAACGCTACTCAAAGCACAACCTCAAGATGTATCAGTAGTGTTTCACAAACCAGCAAATCATTTTACTGAAAGTATCCCTATTGGAAATGGACGTTTAGGAGCAATGCTCTTTGGAAAGACTGATGTAGATAGAATTGTACTTAATGAAATCTCGTTGTGGTCAGGAGGGACACAAGAAGCTGATGACCCTAATGCACACAACTATCTGAAAGAAATTCAGAAATTACTTTTACAAGGGAAAAACTTAGAAGCACAAGCACTCTTACAACAGCATTTTGTAGCCAAAGGGAAAGGCTCTTGTTTGGGACAAGGAGCTAACTGTAGCTATGGTTGTTATCAAGTATTAGCAGAACTGCTTTTAGATTGGAAAACCACGTCACCGATTCAAGATTACAAACGAGTATTACGCCTTGATGAAGCAACAGCTGTTACTTCGTTTAAACGAGATAATAACTCAATAGAACAAACAGCTTTTGCTGATTTTAAAAACGATGTGATATGGGTGAGAATAAAAGCTACCTCGCCGCTTAATTTAGATATTTCACTCTTCCGCAAAGAGAATGCTACGATTACCTATCAGAATAATAAAATCACTCTTAATGGTGTGTTACCCAACGATGGTAAAGAAGGAATGCACTTTGCATCGGTAGTTGATGTACAAACTGATGGAAAGATAGAGAGTACTCATAAAGCTATTGCTATACAGTCGGCAAAAGAAATTACTTTAAGGATAAGTGCTGTAACTAATTATAACTTTAACAAGGGAGGGCTTTTGGATATTTCAGTAACTAAAAAAGCTAATGAGTACTTGCAAAAAGCCCCTATGAGTTTTGATAAAGCGAAAGCTGAGAGTAGTATTGTTTTTCAGGGATTGTTTAACCGCAATCGCTGGTATGGAAAAGCGAATGCCAATACGGAAGGTCTTACTACTTTTGAGCGATTAGAACGCTTTTATAAAGGTGAGCAAGATGCTTTATTACCTATTTTGTATTATAACTTTGGACGCTATTTGCTTATCTCCTCTTCACGTGAAGGGCTTTTGCCTGCCAATTTGCAAGGTTTATGGGCTGAAGAGTATCAAACGCCTTGGAATGGCGATTACCATTTAAACATCAATATACAGATGAATTATTGGCTTGCTGAGCCTACCAATTTGTCGCAGCTTACCGAACCTTTACAAAGGTTTACTAAAAACTTAGTACCCAATGGAAGCAAAACAGCGAAAGCCTATTACAATGCTAATGGATGGGTGGCTCACGTTATTAGCAATCCTTGGTTTTATACTTCGCCAGGTGAATCGGCGACGTGGGGTTCTACTCTCACGGGAGGAGCTTGGTTATGCGAACATATTTGGCAACATTATCTCTTCACTAAAAATATTAACTTCCTAAGAGAGTATTACCCTGTACTTAAAGAAGCTACAACCTTCTTTGAGAATCTGCTTATTAAAGACCCTAAAACGGGTTATTGGGTAACAGCCCCTTCAAACTCTCCTGAAAATGCTTATGTATTACCAGAACTGAAAGACGGTAAAAAACAAATAGGAACTACTTGTGTGGCTCCTACTATGGATATGCAAATAGTGCGAGAACTATTTACTAATACAAGTGATGCAGCTAAGATATTAGGTTTAGACAGTAAGAAACGCACAGAATGGGAACGTATCAGCAGAAATACAGTTCCTAATCGCATAGGTAAAAAAGGAGACCTTAACGAATGGCTTGACGATTGGGAAGATGCTGAACCACAACATAGGCACGTTTCTCATCTTTACGGCTTATACCCATATGATGAGATTACTCCTTGGGACACACCAGATTTAGCCAAAGCCGCTAAAAAGACATTAGAAATACGGGGTGATGCCGGTACGGGGTGGTCACGTGCGTGGAAGATAAACTTTTGGGCACGACTACAAGACGGCAATCACGCATTGCTTTTGTTGCGCCAATTATTACACCCTGTAAACCCTAATATAACTGACGGACAAGGAGGAGGCACTTATCCTAATTTGTTTTGTGCGCACCCTCCGTTTCAAATAGATGGAAACTTTGGGGGTACGGCGGGCATAGCTGAAATGCTCTTACAGAGTCACGGGAAGGGTAATGTTATTCGCTTTTTACCTGCTCTTCCTTCTCACCCCGATTGGGAAAATGGCGTTATGAAAGGTATGAGAGCTCGCAATGGTTTTGAAGTAAATTTTGAATGGCAACAATTCGAATTGGAGAAAGCCGAAATTACTTCGCTAAATGGAGGAGAATGCAGTGTGTTATTACCTGCCAATAAGAATGTTTATAGTAAAGGAAAGATGATTGTAAAAGGAAGTAATAAAGATAAAGTGATAACATTCAGAACAGAGAAGAACAAAACATATAATATTTATTAAAAGAGCTCAATAAAAGGAAAAGAAGCCTGTACAAAAAGTTTTGTTTTGTGAGGACGATTTGCCAATCGCCCCTACAATATAACTAAAAGAAATTGATTATTAAGGTAATCAACTTTGCCAAAGGTGCGAGCCGCACAGGTAAAAACTTTGGCAAAGTGTAGCGACGCATAAAAGAAAAATACGCACTAAGATTTTCTTAGTGCGTATTTTTTATTTGTATATCTATATCACGAGGTGAGCGTTGAGAGGGTGTTTTATGGCTTCCTCTTTATTTTGTGTAAAAGTCTACTATTTTACGAATAGCACGTTCACACACGGGGCAGAAGCCTTTTGGTTCGTTAGATTTCATACGGCAGTCTTGTGCAGGACTGTAAATGCCTTTACTGGTGTAACCTCCTCCTTCGAAAGCACCTACAACATTTTTATATTTAGGAGTGCGAGGGGTAGGGATAGGAGTCTTCTTTTTTACCATATCCTTCCATTTGCTCTCAAAATTCACCAATGAGGTAATGTTTTCTTCCCAAGGTTCAATTTTAGTATTGTACATCTCTTGAAAAGTGGGATCCCAATCGTAGTAATATTCATCGGCGAGACCTACAAAACCGTGTCCGAACTCGTGTATGTATACCTTTTCAGAAAGGTCGTTATCAGCAGTGCCTAAATTTAGGTGATTGTAGAAACCACCGCCACCATAAGTTTCAGTATTTACTAAGATATAGAGTTGGTCGTAAGGGACTACTGAGGCAGCATCGGCTATTTCACAAATACTGTTGGTAGTGAGGTAGCGTTCTTGATTGAAAGTGTAGAAGGAAGAGTTAAATGCAGTGTTTTTAAAAATGTTCTTTCCGGGTATATCGGTACCACTTTCTTGCGAAGGTACAGCTATGGCATATACATTGAAATTGTTTTTGAGCTTATCGAAGGGGGAAATGGTGAACATATAATCGGTCATACGTTGTGCATCGGCATAGAATTTCTCGGTTTCGGCTTGGGTGTATCCTTCTGCTAAGATGGCTATATCTACTTTTTTGGAAGCCTCACCATTATACAGTATTTTCTTCACAGGGAAAGCAACGGTCTTTTCTTCTTTTATAAAATAGTCGTTAGGGTCAATCTCACGAGAAGCAATAGTTTCGAAAACGCCTTCACGGTTTCGTTTATCGATGTGCAGAGACAGTTTCTTTTTAGGAAAAGGAATTTGCATAGCGTGATAAAAGAGTCGTTTTTCAGTCTTGGCTTCTTCGATTTCCATCCACTCATCGGCGAGGGAGTTGAAGCCTTTTGAGAAGACAAGAGTTTCGCCGTCGAATAGTTGAAGGCGCAGGTTTCCTAAGTTCGGAAAAACAAGGTGAGTGTGCGAGCCTCCCCAATGAGGTTCACTTTTGAGCTGTTGAAAAATTACCTCTATACGTTGGGCATTGGCTAATAGATTAAAGTCGATTCTAAGGCTTCGGGAGCAATCGAAAACGTTACTATTTTGAGCGAAAGCAGACTGTACTATAAAAAAAACTAAAAATAAGTGTTTCATATTATAAAATTTTACTACATTTGCATATCCATTAACAATTTTCAATCTCAATAATAAGGCAAGAGAGAAGGGGGATACCATACAGAAAAATATACTATCTTATAGGTACCTTATACAAACCTTATACGAATCTTGGAAGATAGACGAAGGCATAATGAACCAATTTCGAATCTTACTTATCTATAAATCGAAGATAAGATAGAATAATATTCTGTTTTCACTAAGTGAATTAGCAAAAACAACTTTATCAAAAGTATCTTTTCTATTGAGAAGCCAAAGGTACTAATAAAACTTTAAATACCAAAACAAAATGGAACATTTAGCTATTTTTAGAATGTCGGCGATGGGAGATGTAGCCATCAGTGTGCCGGTTGTAACAGCTTTTTCGGAGCAATATCCCGATGTAAAAATCACTTACCTCACGCGACCGTTATTTGCACCGATGTTTTCACATATTCCTAACTTGGAGGTATTCACTCCTGAAATTAACGGGAAACACAGTGGTTTATCGGGGCTGTACAAACTGTATAAGGAATTGATGGCGAAGGGAATTGACGGTGTGGCAGACATTCACAATGTATTGCGCACTAATGTGCTGAAATTCTATTTTAAGGGTAGCAAAATACCTTTCAAGCAAATAGACAAAGGACGTAGAGAAAAGAGAGCACTTACCAGCTATAAGAGTAAAGTGTTTGAGCCTTTAAAGCCTTCGTATGAGCGATATGCTGATGTGTTTGCTTCTTTGGGTTTCCCGATTGACCTAAGTGAACCATATATTTTACCGCCAGAAGAACCGAGTGAAACGGTACAGAAATTGCTGTGTGAAGGAGTGCGTATAGGGGTTGCTCCGTTTGCGTCGTACATAGGTAAACAGTATCCATTTGAAAAGATGTGCGAGGTGATAACGGCACTTTCTCAACGGTATGACAGTGGCAAGATTTACATCTTTGGAGGAGGAAAAGAAGAGGAAGAGCAGGTGAGCAAAATAAACTTACCTAATGCTGAAAATATGGTAGGGAAGCTCTCGTTTAAACAAGAGTTGGAGCTCATTTCGCACTTAGATATAATGATAGCAATGGACAGCGGGAATGCGCACCTATCGGCGATGTATGGAATTCCGACGCTTACCTTATGGGGAGTGACACACCCTTACGCAGGGTTTTATCCTTATTTGCAGCCTAAGGAGAATGCTCTTTTGGCAGATAGAGAGCGGTATCCACTCATTCCTACTTCGGTATATGGGAAGAAATACCCAAAAGGTTATGAGAAAGCCATAGAGACTATTACAATTGAAGAGATTATGGCGAAGACAGAAGCTATACTAAGTGACTTAACAGAAGAGAAATAATTAAAACAGATGAAATATATGAAAAGATTTATTACATTTATCCTTGTAACATTAGTTGTAGGCATAGGATACAGCCAAAAGAAGACAGAAAAAGACAAAGAAGTTATCACCGAAAACAGAAAAGTAGCGAATTATGACGCTATAGAAGTTTCGGGAGCTTATAACCTTGTGCTTACAGAAGGAGAGGTAGGCAAAATAAAAGTGAAAGGACAGAAAGAGGTACTTTCGTATTTAGAGACCAAAGTCTCCAACAATGTGCTTTATATAAGCATTGATAGGAAATACTCGCTTAAAACCTCTATTACTGTGTACGTACCTATCGACACTCGTTTAAAGAGAGTAGTAGGGAAAGGAGCTGTGGATATATCTACAGAAAAGAAGTTGCAAGTGGGTTCTTTGTTAGTAAAATTAGAGGGTAGTGGAGACCTTGAAGCATCGGTAACGGCTACTTCGCTTGATTTACAAGTGGCTGGAGCAGGAGGTATAGACATTGCAGGAGAAACCAAAAACCTAAGCATATACGTGAAAGGAGCTGGCGATGTAGATGCTGATGAGCTTAAAGCTGAAAAAGCTACTTTGCGCATAGCGGGAGCAGGAGGTATATCGGCTTATGTAACGCAAGAGGTAGATGCTTCTATCGCAGGAGCAGGAGGCATTACTGTGAAAGGGAATCCGCCTGTATTTAAGAAAAGTGTGAAAGGAATAGGGCGTATTAAAATAGAAGAATAACGTAGATATGAAGAAAATCATCATTATCAATGGACCGAACTTGAACCTGTTGGGCATTCGAGAGCCTTCGGTTTATGGCAATCAGACCTTTGAGGATTACCTAAAAGAACTGCATAGGAAATATACAGATATTGAATTGTATTATTTCCAGAGTAATTACGAGGGGGCACTGATAGACAAGTTACACCATATAGGTTTTGAGTATGATGGCATTATACTGAATGCAGGAGCCTATACACATACTTCCATAGCCCTTGCCGATGCGGTGGCAGCCATTACAACGCCCGTAGTAGAAGTGCACATTTCTAATACTTTTACGCGTGAAACGTTTAGGCATCAGTCGTTTTTATCGCCAGTGGTGAAGGGTGTAATAGGAGGTTTTGGCTTGAAGAGCTATGAATTGGCACTACAGAGTTTTATAGATTAAACGGATTAGGCTTTTATTGTTTTGATGAAGAAGTATATCCTCAAAAGCTTAAAGATATTGGGAGTGCTGATAGCATTGCTATTGGCATTCATTATCATTTTTCCAATGGTGTACCCTGAGTACGTAACTGAGAAAGTTAAGAAGCTTGCCAATGATAATTTGAACGGAGAAATCAACTTTTCTAAAGCTAAGTTATCTTTCTTTACCCATTTTCCATCGCTTACGCTTAACCTTGATAACTTCTTGATGAAGGGCTCTAAACCCTATGAGAATGATACGCTTGTGGCAGTAAAGCAAATTTCTTTGGGGATAGACGTAAAGGATTTGTTGTTCTCTAAGAAGATAGACATAGAGGAGATATACCTTAAAAATGCTTTTGTGCATATAAAAGTAAACAAACAAGGCGAGGCTAATTACAACGTTTACAAATCGTCGGGAGAAGAAAGCACCTCGGAGAGTGATGATACACGGGTGAATTTACAGCGTATTGAGCTGAGAAATACCCGACTGATATACGATGATAAATCGACAGAGATTTACCTTCAAGCCAATGGTTTTAATTACTTAGGAAAAGGAGGCTTAGAGGCTTCTATCTTCGATTTGCGTACCAAAGCAGAAATACAATCATTGGATTTTCTTTTTGCAGGGGAAACCTACTTTAAGAACAAACACGTAAACGCAGAGCTAATTACCCAGATTAATACTAATTCACTAGCTTTTATCTTTCAGCAAAACAACTTAAAGATAAACCGATTGCCTGTGGATTTTAAAGGGAAGTTGGATTTTTTGAGCAATGGATATGACATTGACTTGGAAATAGAATCTAAGGATAGCAATCTTGACGACTTCTTTACCGCCTTGCCTCCCCAATTTACACAATGGCATAAGAAAGCCACTCTTAAAGGAAAGACCGATGTGTTCTTTTCGATGAAAGGGCAATATATAGCCTCACAGAATTTGAGTCCCGATATTTATCTAAAAATGAAAGTAAGAGATGGTTATGTAGGCTATAAGGGAGTACCAGCTCCGGCTGAGAATGTGTACTTGAATATAGAAACGAGATTGCCTTCGCTGAACGTAGATAAAGTGGCAGTAAAGCTCGATTCGGTTTACTTTGATATAGGTAAGGAGTACTTCTCGGGCATTGTAAGTCTTGATGGGATAAAGCCTCCTGTAATTGATGCTAAAGTGAGAGCAAACATCAATGTGGAGAATGTGATGCACTTGATGGATATGAAGGACTTCCAACTGAAAGGAATGCTCTTGGCAAACGTGAAGAGTAAGGGTACTTATGCTCCTGAACAACGATTGTTCCCTATCACGAAAGGGCTTTTGGAGTTCTCCGATGGTTATGTAAAGACGCCCTACTACCCCAATCCGGTTACTGATATTCACTTCAAAGGGAATATTGAGGACACTGATGGTTCGATGAAAACTTTGGCAGTAAATGTGTCTCCTGCGACGTTCTTGTTTGAAGGAAAGCCTTTTACGGTGAATTTATCGATGGAGAATTTCGACGATATCCGATATGATATACAAGCCAAAGGAGAGTTAGACATAGCCAAAATTTATAAAGTATTTTCACAAAAAGGCTTGGAATTAGAAGGTTATGCCAAAGCCGACCTTATCTTACAAGGCACTCAGAGCGATGCCACTAACGGGCGTTATCATCTTTTGCACAATAAGGGAGTGATAGAACTGCGTAATATCAAAACCACTACAGAATACTTGCCTAAACCGTTTATCATTCAGCAAGGGGTCTTTCACTTCAATCAAGACAATATGCACTTTACCGACTTCCGTGCTACCTATGGGAAATCGGACTTTTTGATGAACGGACGGATGAGCAACGCTATTAACTTCTTCCTATCAAACAACCAAGTGCTGAAAGGAAACTTTACGGTAAGCTCTAACTATCTTGATGTAGATGAGTTTATGTATACTTCTGTCCCTGCTCAAGAAACAAAAGAAGCGAAGGAAGCAACGGTTACCAATGATACTCCAGCTGAAAAGGGGGTGGTGATTGTGCCTAAGCTCTTTAATTTTAACTTGAATGCCAATCTTAAAAATGTAGCTTTACAAGGGCTTATTATTCACAATTTGAGAGGTAATACTCAGCTTAATAGAGGAACCTTAGCTTTGCAAAACGTCAGTTTTAATATTATAGGAGTTTCTACACAAATAGATGCTAAATACGCAGATGAAACGCCTAAACGCGCTAATTTTAGTTTTAAGATTAAAGCCAAAGACTTTGACGTGCAAAGAGCCTATAAAGAAGTAAAGATGTTCAGAGAAATGGTGGCAATGGCAAAAGATGCCAAAGGTATTATTTCATTGGATTACGCCGTAGAAGGGAAGCTAGATGATGAGATGTCACCTATTTATCCTTCAATAAAAGGAGGAGGAGTGTTATCGGTGAAGAATGTTCAACTAAAAGGGTTTAAGCTTTTTAATGTTATCAGTGATAGAACAGGTACAGACGGACTGAGAGATGCTAATCTTTCGACTATTGACATCAAGAGTAGTATAAAGAATAATCTTATCACGGTAGAGCGGTTTAAGTTTAAGGTTTCAGGATTTAGACCACGTATAGAAGGGCAGAGTAGCTTTGACGGTAGATTGAACTTTAAGATGCGTTTGGGCTTACCACCCTTGGGGATTATTGGAATTCCTATAAAAGTAACGGGAACACAAGAAAACCCTAAAATAGGTTTAGGCAAAAAGTCTAAAGATTTAGAAGAAACGGAATACGACCCTAATAACACAGAAGCTATCAATGAAGAAGAACAAAATGGTGAAACTATACAAAAAAAGAATTAACACCCCCATAGGTGAGATGCTTGCCATAGCTACTGATGAGGCAATTTGTATGCTTGACTTTGTTGATACTAAAAACTGGCTTAAAGACCAAGAAATACTGGTAAAGCATTACGGGGCAACACAAGTAGATGAGGATAGTTTGTTGTTATCGGAGTTGGAGAAACAATTGGGAGAGTACTTTGCCAAAGAGCGTAAAGAGTTTAGTTTACCGCTGGCTTTGGTGGGGACTTCTTTTCAAGAGGAAGTATGGAAAGTGTTACAAACTATTCCGTATGGGGAAGTGCGTTCGTATAAAGAACAGGCTACGGCTGTGGGGAATCCCAAAGGCGTGAGAGCTGTTGCTAATGCCAATGGGAAAAACCGTATTTCAATCGTTATTCCTTGTCATCGTGTTATAGGTTCGGACGGGACACTTACAGGCTATGCTAGTGGAATTGAGAGGAAGCAATTTCTGTTGGATTTAGAAAGGAGTAACGTTTAATTATTTTATCGTTATGGAATTTAGAACTATTGTACCTATACACGAGGCTACTAAAAGCATTACTTATCACTCGCAGATACTGAGTATAGGTTCTTGCTTTGCTGTGAATATGGCACAAAAGTTTAGTTATTATAAAATTCCTGTTACGGTAAACCCTTTTGGGATACTCTTTCACCCCTTAGCTATTGAAAATGTGCTTAACAGAGCAATAGAACACGCTCCTTATGAGGCTGAAGATTTCTTTTTGCACAATGAACTTTGGCACAGTTTCGACTTTCATTCGGATATGAGCAAACCGAATTTAGAGGAAGCTGTTCATCTTGCCAATATACAACAAACTGCACTTTATAACACACTACAAAAAGCCGATTTCTGTTTTATCACTCTTGGTACAGCTTGGGTATACATCTATAACAGTACTGATAAGATAGTAGCAAATTGTCATAAAGTGCCTCAACAACACTTCTCAAAACGACTATTATCAGTAGAAGAGATAGGGGAGAGCCTTACCCATATTATAGCACTGTTGAAGAAGGTGAATAAAGACTTGCAATGTGTTTTTACTATTTCGCCTGTACGACACTTGAAAGATGGTTTTTTAGAAAACCAAGTGAGCAAAGCACATTTGTTGGTAGCACTTTATTCGGTACTTTCATCAGAGGAATGCACTTATTTTCCAGCCTATGAGTTGCTTTTAGATGAACTTCGCGATTACCGCTTTTATGCTAATGATATGGTACACCCATCGGAAATGGCTATAGACTATATTTGGGAACGCTTAGTAGAAACCTATATAGATAAGGCTACTCAGGCAGATATGAAACAAGTAGATGCCATACAAAAAGGGTTGCAACATCGTCCGTTTAACCCTAAAACAGAGAGTTATCAGCAGTTTCAAATACAATTACGACAGAAAATAGAGGTTTTTGAGAAGAAATACCCGCATATTGAGATATAAAAAAGCTATCTAATAGTTCTTATTAGATAGCTTTTTGTTTATTGTTATGTAAGCCTATTACAATACTTGAATTTCATCGATGAAGAGGAAGCCAGGTTTACCAGCTGCTCCTTGATGGAAAGAAGGAATTTTGTTTACTCCATTTATCTTCACTTTTAGATAGGTTACTTCTTTTTCTGGGAAAGAAAGAGAGTAAGTTTTTATTTCTTTGAGAGGTTCCTTAGGAAGCGCATAGTTTTCTTTAGCGAGTAAATCATAATTTTTACCGTCCTTAGAACCCCATACTTCAAAGCTGGTTGGAGGGTAAATCCAATCACCTGTTTCAATAAGAGCATTGAAACGCACTTCTTTTACAGGAGTGTTTTCTTTTAGGGTAATCACCACTTCACAAGGTGCTTCACTAAAACCTAACCATTCTCCAGAGCGTGAATTAGTACCCCCTTTTCTACCATCAACTAAGGTAATAGCGCCCCCAAAAGTATAGTTGTAACTAGGTTTACTGAGGAACTCAATAGGGCGTACGGTTGCTTTGTTGAAAAGGAACTGTTGTTCGAAGCTACTTTCGGTTTCCTGACCGAATACTTTAGCTTTTAGATGTGTATCTTGAGTGAGTTTTAAAGGTTCTTTATACACGTTAGAACTCTTAGTAGGTTCACTTCCATCGGTAGTGTAATAGATAGGTGTGTCTTGTAAACAAGAGAGGGTTACTTGTATATCACCTACCTCAGGTTTTACTTCGGCACGAAGGTCGAATATGTGTTTAGCATAGTTATAACCTTCTAACTGGTAGATAGGAAGCAAGCGCATTAAGCGTTGTAAAAACTGATTGTAGTCTTTAGGTTTTGCAGGGTCTTCCCATTGTACTTCGGCTAAGGCTGCAAAACGAGGCAATACCATATATTGTACGTGTTTGAAAGTCTTGATATACTCTGTCCAAACATTGGCTTGTACTCCTAAGATGTGTTTTTGTTGTTCTTTATTAAGCGCATCGGGGTAAGGATTGAAAGAGTAAACACGTTCTACCGGTACATAACCACCAATAGCAAGAGGTTCTTTATCGGTTTTATCTGTTTGATAATAATCGAAGTAGCAATAAGAAACAGGGGTCATAATAGCATCGTGATTAGACTTAGCTGCTTCTATAGCGCCCCCGATACCTCTCCAAGACATTACAGTAGCATTAGGAGCTAAACCTCCTTCAAGGATTTCGTCCCAACCAATGATTTTGCGACCTTTTTTAGCTAATACATCTTCAGCGAATGTAATTATATGACTTTGTAAGTATTCTTCGGCTGTGTGTTTAGCATCACCTTTAATACCTAACTCTTTTATCTTAGCTTGGCATTTAGGACATTTCTTCCAGCTATCTTTAGGACATTCGTCACCTCCTATGTGGATATATTCTGAAGGGAATACTTCAGTTACTTCTTCTAATATATTTTTAATGAAATCATAAGTTTCGGGGTTGCCAGCACAAAGTACATCTTCGGCTATGCCCCAAGTTTCTCTTACTTTATAAGGACCTCCTGTACAGCCTAATTGTGGATAAGTAGCCAAAGCAGCGACCATATGACCTGGGAGGTCTATCTCAGGAATAACGGTAATGTTGCGGTCGGCGGCATATTTTACAATGTCTTTCATTTCTTGCTGAGTATAGAAGCCTCCGTGAGGTTTACCATCGAAGGTGTCCCACTGTTTGTTTACCATAGTTTGGCTACGAGTGCTTCCTACCACAGTAAGTTCGGGGTATTTTTTAGATTCAAAACGCCAACCTTGATCATCGGTGAGATGCCAGTGGAATTTATTGATATTGTGGAGTGCTAACATATCGATATAAATGCGCACAGAGTCGGCAGTAAAAAAGTGACGGGCACTATCTAAATGTGCACCACGATATGCGAAATAGGGCTTATCGGTTATTTCTTTGGCAGGGAAGATGACTTTGCCTACTTTTTGTACCGGAATGGATTTTCTCAAGAGTTGTACTCCATAGAAAGTACCCGCCTTAGAAGCTCCATTTACAGTAATATTCTTTGCATTCACCACTACTTGGTAAGCCTCTTTGTTGTTGTTTTGGTAATTTTGCAACAAGGCAATAGTGTTGGTCTCATTGTTTTGGTTAGGAGCGATATTCACTTCAATTCCTGCTTGTTTTTTGATATACTCTTGCAAAAATCCAGCGTACTGCTGTAAAGAAGCATCACCTTCTGGATAGGTGATTTTGGTATCAGCCGTAAGTACGAAAGGTTTATCGGCATCAGTTTGGGGAGTGGTAATCATTTCGGGTAGTGGAATTACCTCATAATTAGCAGTACTCTCTCCTTGATTGTTTGTAGTTGATTTACACGAAATAATCGTTATCAATAACAAAAGTGCGGAAGTTAATTTTATCTTCATTACATTTAAAATTTGAATTAATGGGACAAAGGTATAAAATTTTTTTTGAATATTTTTTGGTTAGGTGATATTTTTTTTGCACCTTTGCAAATATTTTTAGAAAGTGATTTAAAACTGCTCAGAAAGCTAAGAGGTAAAAGCTGAAAAGTTTAATACCATAATGCCAAAAATGCCAATAATACCAAGTTAATAACGGTGCGAGCCACACGGGCAGATAGTGCGAGCCACATAGGCAGATAGTGCGAGCCACACAGGCAGATAGTGCGAGCCGCACAAGCAGATAAAGGAAAAACAAACGAAAGACGAACAAAAGACGAACAAAAGACAAACAA
>NZ_KB291222.1:31478-38574 GCF_000318255.2 Capnocytophaga sp. oral taxon 380 str. F0488 | reverse complement strand
AAGACGAACAAAAGACGAACAAAAGACGGTGCGAACCGCACGAGCAGATAAAGGAAAGACGAAGGAAGAGTCAATTTAAGAGGGACTCATAGCGGAACATAATAGAAAATATACTATTGTAAGAATACTAATAGACTTTTATATACATCAAAAACCAATGAAAAAATTTGATAAAGAAGTGTACCTAAAATGGTACGAGGATATGCTTTTTTGGAGGAAATTTGAAGATAAACTCGCTGCAGTTTATATTCAACAAAAAGTAAGGGGGTTCTTGCACCTATACAACGGTCAAGAAGCGGTAGCTGCAGGTTGTTTGCACGCTATTGACCCTACCAAAGACAAAATGATTACTTCTTACCGTTGCCACGTACACCCTATAGGTTTGGGCGTAGACCCTAAACGTATTATGGCTGAATTGTACGGTAAAGGTACAGGTACTTCTCACGGTTTAGGAGGCTCTATGCACATCTTTTCGAAAGAACATCACTTCTATGGTGGTCACGGTATCGTAGGAGGACAGATTGCATTGGGTGCTGGTTTGGCTTTTGCCGATAAGTACTTCAATAGAGAGGCGGTTACACTTACCTTTATGGGTGATGGTGCGGTGCGTCAAGGAGCTTTTCACGAAACAATGAATATGGCTATGTTGTGGAAATTGCCTGTGGTTTTTATTGTAGAAAACAATCACTACGCAATGGGTACATCGGTGGAAAGAACTGCTAACCACGTGGATATTTGGAAACTTGGTTTGGGTTACCAAATGCCTTGCCAACCCGTAGATGGTATGCACCCTGAAACAGTAGCCGAAGCGGTGTATGAAGCAGTAGAACGCGCTCGCCGTGGAGAAGGACCAACTTTGCTTGACATTCGTACTTATCGTTATCGTGGACACTCAATGTCGGATGCGCAACACTACCGTACTAAAGAAGAGGTGGAAGAGTACAAAAAACAAGACCCAATCACCAATGTACTTGCGGTTATCAAAGAGAAGAAATATGCTACCGATGCTGAGTTAGAAGCTATCGACGAACGTGTGAAAGAACGTGTGGCTGAGTGTGAGAAATTTGCAGAAGAATCACCTTATCCAGAAACACATATTATGTATGATGTGGTTTACGACCAAGAAAATTACCCTTTCTTGCCCAGTAGATTATAATAAAAAAGGAAACACTAATTAAATATAACAACATAAATGGCAGAAATTATTACTATGCCACGCTTGAGCGACACTATGGAAGAAGGTGTGGTGGCAAAGTGGCTTAAAAAAGTAGGCGATAAAGTAAATGAAGGCGATATCTTAGCAGAAATCGAGACGGATAAAGCTACGATGGAATTTGAATCATTCCATACAGGAACCTTATTGTATATAGGTTTAAAAGAAGGAGAAAGTGCTAAAGTAGATACCTTATTGGCTATCATAGGTAAAGAGGGTGAAGATATTTCGGCACTTATAGCTGGAGGAGCTCAAGCATCGGCTCCTAAAGCTGAAGAAGCAAAACCTGTTGCTGAGGTAACTACGGCTCCTGTTGCTGGTGCTACTATACCAGCAGGAGTAGAAGTGGTAACAATGCCTCGACTCAGTGATACAATGACGGAAGGTACTGTGGCTTCTTGGCTCAAAAAGGTAGGTGATACTGTAAAAGAAGGTGATATCTTAGCTGAAATTGAAACCGATAAGGCTACAATGGAGTTTGAATCATTTTATTCAGGTACTTTATTGTATATAGGTTTAAAAGAAGGAGAAAGTGCAGCAGTAGATTCATTATTGGCGATTATAGGCCCTGCGGGTACTGATGTAAACGCAGTTTTGGCAGCTGTAAAAGCTGGTGGAGCTTCAACTTCGGCTCCTGCAACTCCCAAGGCTGAAAGCAAACCGGCTGAAACGGCCACATCAGCTACTACTTCGGTAGCTAATGCAAACGACCGCGTATTTGCTTCTCCTTTGGCTAAGAAAATAGCACAAGATAAAGGTATTAACCTTACTGAGGTGAAAGGAACAGGTGAAAACGGACGTATTGTGAAGAAAGACGTAGAAAACTTTACACCAAGTGCTAAGGTTGCTACGGCTACTACGGCTACACCTGCAACCGTCGCTAGCGCAGCTATCCCAACTGTAATTCCTGTGGGAGTGGAAGTAACTGAAGAGGTGAAAAACTCACAAATGCGCAAAACGATTGCGAAACGTTTGGCAGAGTCTAAATTCACTGCACCTCACTACTATTTGGCAATAGAAATTGATATGGATAACGCAATGGAATCTCGCGCTCAAATCAACAATTTGCCAGACACCAAAATATCTTTCAACGATATGGTAGTGAAAGCCTGCGCAATGGCACTTAAAAAACACCCTCAAGTAAATACTTCTTGGAAAGGTGATACAACCCTTTACAACAAACACGTGAATGTAGGGGTGGCTGTAGCTATTGAAGATGGCTTGGTAGTGCCTGTTATCAAGTTTACGGATACTTTAACGCTTACTCAAATAGGCGCCTTGGTAAAAGACTTGGCTGGTAAGGCACGCAACAAGAAACTTACTCCTGCCGAAATGGAAGGAAGCACTTTCACCGTGTCAAACTTGGGTATGTTTGGGGTAGATGTATTTACTTCTATCATCAATCAGCCTAACTCTGCTATTCTTTCAGTAGGAGCTATTGTTGAGAAACCTGTAGTGAAAAACGGACAAATAGTAGTAGGTCACACTATGCAAGTAACTCTTGCTTGCGACCACCGTACTATCGACGGGGCTACTGGAGCTCAATTCTTACAAACACTCAAAGCTTATATTGAGAATCCTGTAACAATGCTCGCATAACGAGTGTTCAGGACAGCATATTACAAAAGGGTTGCCTATGAGGGTAGCCCTTTTTTGTTATAGGAATAGATGAAAAAAGTAATAATGCAATAGATTGATAATTAATGTAATAAAAAGAAGAAGGTAAAATAATAATCGATTTCTTTACGAAAGATTTTGAAAGTATAGAAATCTTATTTATCTTTGCTATAAGAAAACAAAAAAAATAATTGCAATGAGTGTATTAGTTAATAAGAATTCAAAAGTAATAGTACAAGGTTTCACAGGAAGCGAAGGTACTTTTCACGCTGAACAAATGATTGCATATGGCACTAATGTGGTAGGAGGAATTACCCCTAATAAAGGAGGGCAAACACATTTAGGGAAGCCAGTGTTTAACACGGTAGCTGATGCTGTGAAGGCAACAGGAGCTGATGTATCTATTATTTTTGTACCACCCGCTTTTGCTGCTGATGCTATTATGGAAGCTGCTGATGCAGGGATAAAAGTAATTATTACTATTACAGAAGGGATTCCGATAGCTGATATGGTGAAAGTAGCAGCCTACATAAAGAATAGAGATTGCCGCTTGGTAGGTCCTAACTGTCCGGGAGTGATTACGCCTGAAGAAGCAAAAGTAGGTATTATGCCAGGTTTTATCTTTAAGAAAGGACACGTGGGGATAGTTTCGAAATCAGGGACACTTACCTATGAGGCAGCTGACCAAATTGTAAGACAAGGATTAGGGATTACCACAGCTATTGGTATTGGAGGAGACCCTATTATTGGTACTACTACTAAGGAGGCTGTAGAATTATTGATGAATGACCCAGAGACTCATTGTATTGTGATGATAGGTGAAATAGGTGGACAGTTAGAGCCAGAAGCAGCCCGATGGATAAAAGCCAATGGCAATAAAAAACCAGTAGTTAGTTTTATAGCAGGTGAAACAGCCCCTAAAGGAAGAACAATGGGACACGCCGGGGCTATAGTAGGAGGTGCTGATGATACTGCTGAAGCTAAAAAACGTATTTTACGCGAATGTGGTGTTCACGTAGTAGATTCGCCTGCTAAAATAGGGGAGAAGGTAGCTGAAATAATGAAAAAATAGCATTTGTTAATAATTTATGAAAAAACTAATACTTATTGTTTTGTTTAGCACTATTATTTCATTTTTTAATTCATTATTTGCACAAAAGAAGCTTCAAGATGTAGATGTATTTAAAAGAAATCCTTCTGAAGTAATCTCGTTTGACGATGCACGTACTGAAGCTGAGAAAATATTACAATACCTAATACAAGAACAAATTATACCAGGAGCCTCTGTAACTGTAGCCAAACAAGGGAAAATAATATGGCAAAGAGGTTATGGATATGCTGATATTACCAAAAAGACAACTATTGACCCTAAGAATACGCTATTTAGGGTAGCGAGTATGTCGAAAGCTATTACAGGAATGGTACTGGCTAGACTGCAAGAGCAAAAGAAGTTTGACTGGAATACTTCAATTTATGAATATATACCTGATTACCCGCAAAAGCCTTTTGATTTTACTGTGAAACAGCTTGCAGGACACTTAGCAGGCATACGCACTTATAGGGCTAATGAATATACTTTAAATAAAGCTTACAGTATTGAACAGGGAGTGAATTTATTTAAAGATGACATATTACAGTCGGCACCAGGAACAAAGTTTTTGTATAGTAGCTACGGTATAAATTTGATTTCATTGGCTATAGAAAAGTGTTTGAATGAGAAGTTTGAGAATGTGGCTAAAGAGGAAGTGTTTAAGCCTTTGAATATGTGGCGCACTTTCCCTGATAGAGGGAAAATAATTAAAGATGAGGCTACACCTTATTCAAGGTCTAAAAAAGGAGGACTCACCAAAGCCCCTGATGTGAATAACTACTTTAAGCTGGCAGGAGGAGGCTTTCTTTCTACTTCTAACGATATTGCTAAAATGGGAATTGCTATAGAGCGCCATAATTTTCTTTCTCAGCCTATAGAAAACGAGATGCTAAAAAAGCAATGTACTTTTGATGATACTGAGGTGAGTTATGGTATATGTTGGCAAAACCAGCGAGACTGGAATGGGCGTGATTATTTTGGACACACAGGAATGGGAGTGGGAGGTTACGGTTGGCTATCAGTATACCCAAATGAGCAAGTGGTAATTGTATTGCTGTTTAATGTAACTGACCCGCAAATTAATATCTACTTACAACGCTTAACCGACTTTATTATTGAAGGGGCAGAGCGTATTCCTAATCAGTATTAAAAAAATCCTTTTGTGATATCTTTGTATCACAAAAGGATTTTTTAGAAATGAAAATTGATTAACAAAATTCATTATAGGCTTGTTGGAGATTTTCAGCGATAGCTTCAGCCATTCTACCTTCGATATGATGGCGTTCCAACATATGCACTAATTCACCATCTTTAAACAGAGCTATACTAGGAGAGGAGGGAGGAAAAGGAAGCATAAAGTTACGAGCTTCTTCAGTAGCCTCTCTATCGACCCCAGCAAAAACAGTGGTAAGATGGTCGGGTTTCTTAGCGTTTTGCAAACTGTAGATTACTGCAGGGCGCGCATTACGGGCAGCACAACCGCATACAGAGTTTACTACCACGAGGGTAGTACCAGCTCTTTTCAGTGCTTCTTTTACAGCCTCAGCTGTTTTTAATTCTTCAAAACCAACCGCTGTTAGTTCTTCTATCATTGGTTTTACCAATTCAGGTGGATACATAATACTTCGTTTTTAAAATTGGGGACAAAGGTACTAAAAAAAATTATATTACTAATTATTTTGCCAATTGGATTTAATGTAGTACTTTTGAGCCATTAACTAATATTATTTTAAATGGCAAAAATTACGACTGCTCAAGAAGCCTTAAAGGTTGTAAAGAGTGGTGACTTTGTTTATATTCACGGAGGCGCTGCTGTACCTGAAATACTTGTAGATGCTCTTGTAGAGCGTGCATCAGAACTACGCAATGTAAGTATAGGGCACATTCACATTGAGGGAGACGCCCCTTATGCTGACCCTAAATACAAGGATAGTTTTTATGTAAATTCTTTTTTTCTGTCGAGGAATGTGCGAGATATTATGAAAAATGGGAATGGTTCCTATACCCCTATTTTTTTAAGTGATATGCCTTTATTATTTGATAGGAAGCACGTTAAAGTAGATGTAGTGCTTATACAAGTATCGCCTCCTGATAAGTTTGGTTTTTGTTCTATGGGTGTGAGTGTAGAGGCTTGTAAATCGGCGATACGCAATGCAAAATATGTGATTGCAAAAGTAAACAAACAAATGCCTCGTACTTATGGTGACGCTCTCCTACATATTGATGAAATAGACTTCTTAGTGGAACACGATGCTCCTATCTTCTCATTGCATCTTACAGAACCTGATACTATTGAAAAACAAATAGCCCGACATATTGTACCTCTTATTGAGGACGGTAGTACATTGCAATTGGGGATTGGAAACATTCCTAATGCTACTTTGGGAGAGATGGGACACCTAAAAAACTTAGGTATTCATACAGAACTGCTCACAGAAGGAGTGCTTGATTTGGTGAAAAAAGGTGTGATTAATGGTTATGAAAAGAAGATAGACAAAGGCAAGATTATAGCTTCGTTTGTGATGGGTACAAAAGAGTTGTATGATTTTATTGACAAAAATCCATCAGTGGAAATAGCTGAAGCTTCGTACACTAATGAGGTGTCGGTGATACGTCAGAACCCGAAAATGATATCTATCAATTCAGCAATAGAGGTGGATCTTACGGGACAGGTGTGTGCTGATTCTATTGGAACGGCTATTTATTCAGGATTTGGTGGACAGATAGACTTTGTAAGAGGTGCAATGCTTAGTGAAGGAGGTAAATCAATCATTGCGTTTCCTTCGACCACAAACAAAGGAGAGAGCAAGATTGTGCCTTTTCTCAAACAAGGGGCAGGTGTGGTAACCACTCGTGCTCACGTGCAGTATATCGTTACTGAATATGGTGTGGCTGAGCTCTTTGGTAAGAATTTATGTGAAAGGGCTAAGGCATTGATTGCAATAGCGCACCCTAACCACCGTGAAAACTTAGAGAGGAGTTTTATGATGAAGTAGGGTAGTACGAGTTCTAATTAGCAAATGAGGAAATGAGGAAATATCATCAGTTTATTCAACTTTGCCAAAGTTTGAGATGAAAAAGCGATGTATTGGGACGGTTAGGAGTATTCGGAAGGAAACGGAGAAGAACGGAAGAGTGTGTTGAGGTAAAAGGTAAAAAATGAGCTGTAAGAGAGG
>NZ_KB291222.1:0-31458 GCF_000318255.2 Capnocytophaga sp. oral taxon 380 str. F0488 | reverse complement strand
TATCATACAACAATGCAAAAAATGTTAAAAACGGAGTTTCGATACGAAATAAAAAGGAATAGGTGATAGACCTTAGGCACTAGGTACTAGGGGGAGTGTGGCGGTAAAGACGGAGTAAAGAAGAAAGTAAGAAGGAGGTAATTTTTATGGCACACCTATTGTAATACATAGGAAGCAATGTACATTTTGTAGTATATAAGAAATTGATTTTAAACTGTATAGATATAATGAGAATATTTATATAGACAAGCGACTACTGACAAAATGGCATATAGTAACGATCTAAATATGAATATAGGAAATTTTGACAGCCTTTTGGCTGAACATATAGACGAAGATACAGAGTTCATTCCGCTTCTTACTTTGGAAGATGAAGAAGAGATAGAACGCGAACGCATACCACACGTGTTACCTATTCTTCCCTTGAAAAACACTGTGCTATTTCCAGGAGTAGTAGTGCCTATCAGTGCGGGGAGAGATGCGTCTATTCACCTTATCAACGAGGCATATGCTACTACTAAGACTATTGGTGTTGTAGCTCAATTAGACGAGAAGACCGAAATACCCGAGGGCAAAGACCTCTTTCGTTTTGGTACGGTAGCCCGTATTCTCAGAGTTTTGAAAATGCCCGACGGCAATGTAACTATTATCATTCAGGGTAAAAAGCGCTTCGAGATAGAGAGTATTGTAGAAGAAAAGCCGTACATCAAAGCGATGATAAAAGAGATGCCGGATGTGAAACCCGATGCGAACGATAAGGAGTTTGAAGCGACTATTGAAGCTGTGAAAGACCTCTCTATCAAGATTGTACAAGAAAACCCCAATATCCCTTCGGAAGCGGCTTTTGCTATTAAGAATATAGAAAGCACATCGTTCCTCATTAACTTTATATCGTCCAATATGAATGCTACCGTTTTGGAAAAGCAAAGCGTATTGGAAATTGATGAACTGAAAGAGCGTGCTACGGCTATCTTAAAATATTTGAACATCGACTTGCAACGCCTTACCCTGCGCAACGAAGTACAGTCGAAAACGCGTATTGATATCGACCAGCAACAGCGTGAATACTTCTTGCACCAGCAGATGCGTACTATTCAGGAAGAATTAGGAGGCGTGTCGTACGAGCAAGAGATAGAAGAGCTGAAAAAGAAAGCTAAAACCAAGAAGTGGGACGACAAGATAAAAGAGCTCTTTGAAAAGGAACTGAGCAAATTGCAACGTACTAATCCTAATAGTCCAGATTATGGCATTCAGCGTAATTACTTAGAAGTATTATTGGAATTGCCTTGGAATGAGTATTCTAAAGACAACTTTGACCTAAAACGCGCTCAGAAAATCCTCGATAAGGAACACTACGGATTAGAAGAGGTGAAACGCCGTATCATAGAGTATCTGGCGGTACTCAAACTGCGCAATGATATGAAATCGCCTATTTTGTGCTTCTATGGACCTCCTGGGGTAGGGAAGACTTCCTTAGGACGCTCTATTGCCAAAGCTTTGAGCCGTGAGTACGTGCGTATGTCGTTAGGAGGTTTGCACGATGAAGCAGAGATACGTGGTCACCGCAAAACCTATATCGGGGCGATGCCAGGACGTATTTTGCAACAACTTAAAAAAGCTAAGACTTCTAATCCTGTATTTGTATTAGATGAGATAGATAAATTAGGAAACAATAGTTACCAAGGCGATCCTTCTTCGGCTATGCTAGAAGTGCTCGACCCTGAGCAAAACAAGGAGTTTTACGACAACTTCCTCGAGATGGGTTACGACCTTTCTAAGGTGATGTTTATCGCTACTGCGAACGACCTTTCAACCATACAGCCTGCTTTGCTAGACCGTATGGAACTCATCAACGTAACAGGTTATACCATAGAGGAAAAGACCGAGATAGCTAAACGCCACTTATTACCTAAGCAACTCAAAGAACACGGTATGAAAACTACCGACTTACAATTGGGCAAAAAGGAAATAGAACGTATTGTGGAAGGTTATACTCGCGAATCAGGGGTACGCGCTTTGGAAAAAGAAATAGCGAAAGTAGTGCGCTACGGAGCTAAAAACTTAGCAATGGAAGAAGCCTACGACCCTAAACTTACCATAGAGACCATAGAAAAAATATTGGGACCTGCCCGCTTAGAACGCGATAAATACGAAGATAACGAGGTAGCTGGCGTAGTTACTGGATTGGCGTGGACGAGTGTAGGAGGAGATATTCTGTTTATAGAATCTGCCTTATCGAAAGGTAAGGGAGTGCTTAATATTACGGGTAATTTAGGTCAGGTGATGAAAGAATCGGCTACTATTGCTTGGGAATACCTAAAAGCCAATGCTGAACACTATAACCTCAATGTGAAACTCTTTGATAGTTACGATGTGCATATACACGTACCCGAAGGGGCAACCCCTAAAGATGGTCCGAGTGCGGGTATTGCGATGCTTACCTCACTAATGTCGCTTTTTACTCAAAAGAGAGTGAAAAAACACTTGGCAATGACCGGAGAGATTACTTTGCGTGGAAAGGTACTACCGGTAGGTGGACTCAAAGAGAAGATTTTGGCAGGGAAACGCGCAGGTATTAAAGAATATATTTTGTGCAAAGACAACGAGAAAGATATCTTGGAAATCAAGCAAGAATACCTTAAAGGACTTACTTTTCATTATGTAACGGATATGGAAGAAGTGATACGTTTGGCAATTACCAATCAAGATGTAAAACACAAAAAAGTTTTAACCTTTGAGTAATAATTAGTACTTTTGCACTTTCATAAGATAAAGAACAATGAATAAAAATCAAGAAGAAGATATATTAGGAGATAACCATATAGCAACTTCGGCAGTTACACCACTTAGAGCAGATGCTTTTCAGATGAGTGAAACCGAAAAGATAGCGGAAATAGAAACTCACGTACGTGCTATTTTGCATACTTTGGGAATGGATTTAACCGATGATAGTTTGAAAGGCACTCCCAGGCGTGTAGCTAAGATGTTTGTAAAAGAGATTTTTGGAGGCTTATTACCAGAGCGCAAACCTTCGATGTCTACTTTCGAGAACTCTTACCATTATGGTGAGATGTTGGTAGAGAAGAATATTGTAGTGTATTCCACTTGTGAACACCACTTGTTACCTATTGTAGGGCGTGCTCACGTAGGCTATATTTCTAACGGTAAAGTGTTAGGGCTTTCGAAGATGAATCGTATTGTAGAGTATTATGCGAAACGTCCGCAAGTGCAGGAACGCCTTACGATGCAAATAGTACAAGAGATGCAACGCGCTCTCGGTACCGAAGATGTGGCTTGTATTATAGATGCCAAACACCTATGTGTGAACTCTCGCGGTATAGAAGATATTGATAGTAGTACGGTTACTGCTGAGTTTGGTGGTAAATTCAAAGACCCTGAGATAAGAAAGGAGTTCTTAGAATATATAAAATTAGACACGAGATTCCATTAAACTAATGTAAGTTTGATGTAAGGAGGTGATGTTGTGCCTCAGAACGCTGTAGCACGGCAGGCAATAGAAAATAATATTTGTTATATTGAGCAGATGTTAATTAAAAGAATAAAATACCCCTAAAAGTTTAGTACTTTTAGGGGTATTTTTTATGAATAAAGATTTTAGGAGAGGGAAAGGTAAAGAATAGTAGTTTAAATATTGAATTTTAAAAGTTTATAGATGAAATAGGAGGCTATTTTTTAGCTGTGAAATAGGAAGATATTATACGTAAATTTGATGTATTGAGCTAAAAAAAAGGAGTAGATTATTTTAAATCAAAAATAAATTTGTATATTTGCACCTAATTTAATAAAACTAACTAATATTATTTATATGTCAAACGACATCCGCATTCGAAAAGGGTTAGACATACACTTGGAAGGCGAAGCTGATAAAACTACACAACAGCTTCCGCTTGCCTCTTTGTATGGTATTAAACCCAATGATTTTCACGGTGTTATTCCTAAGCTTTTATTGCGTGAGGGTAATGAAGTGAAAGCAGGTGAAGCACTATTCTTTTCAAAGAGTGATGAGCGTGTTTTGTTCCCTTCTCCGGTAAGTGGTACCATTAAGGAGATTGTACGAGGTGAGCGTCGTAAAGTGTTGGAAATACACATTGCGCCCAGTCAAGAACAAACCTTCAAAGACTATGGGAAGAAAGACGTAGAAGAGATGCAGGGTGAAGATATTAAGGCACACCTCCTTTCAGCAGGTTGCTGGCCTTTTATCAAACAACGCCCTTATGACGTGATTGCCAATCCCGACGGGAAGCCTAAGGCTATCTTTGTGTCGGCTTGCAAAACCAATCCGCTCGCTCCCGATTACGACTATGTGCTCAAAGGAAAAGAGCAAGCACTGCAAACCGCTCTTACCGCCTTAGCTAAACTCACCACAGGGAAAGTACACGTGTCCGTTTTCAAAGACAGCTCGTTGTCACCTTTCCGCAACCTTAAGGGCATAGTGGTGCACAATGTGTCAGGACCTCACCCAGCAGGGAACGTCAGTACACAAATTGCCCAAATCAGTCCGATAAACAAAGGTGAAGTGGTATGGGTGGTAACGCCTCAAGATTTGGTGGTGATAGGAGAACTCTTCTTAACAGGTAAAGTGAACCTCACCCGTACAGTAGCTCTTACAGGTTCGCGCATTGAGAAACCTCACTATGTTACAGCCCTTGCTGGAGCTCAAATCAGTGGCGTCGTGGGTAGCCAGGTAAAAGACGTGGCTGCAACCCGTATTATTAGCGGTGATGTGCTTACTGGTACTAAGGTGAGTGAAACAGGCTTCTTAGGTTTTTACGACGACCAAATTACAGCAATTCCCGAAGGAAATGATTATGATTTGTTCGGTTGGGCAAAACCAGTAACCAACAAGATTTCGCTTACACGTTCGCTTACTTTCTCGTGGTTGAACCCTAAGAAAAAGTACGACCTCAATACCAATACCAATGGTGAACAACGTGCTTTTGTGGTAACAGGTATGTACGAAGAGGTTTTCCCGTTGGATATTTATCCGATGCAACTGCTTAAAGCCTGCTTGTATAAGGATTTGGACGAGTTGGAAAACTTAGGAGCTTACGAAGTAGCACCAGAAGATTTTGCACTTACTGAATTTGTATGTGTATCTAAACAACCACATCAGCAAATTATCAGAGATGGACTTGATTTAATGATGGCGGAATTAGGTTGATTCATATAAAAGTAAGTAAACAGTTTTAAATAATTGAAATATGTCTAATTATTACAAACCTTCAGGGAAGTTTTCACCTATATCATTTGTGTATTTCATATTAGTATGTACAATAGCATTGCCTATATTGGCAACTATTTATGCGTACTTAATATGGTATATTCCAATTATATATCTTAACTTCTTAGTAACATTTGGTTTTGGTTTTGCTATAGCCTTTACTGTTGGTTATTTAGTAGTTAGATTGGGTAAAGTACGTAATTATGGCTTAGCTATTTTGTTTGCTCTCATAGCATCACTTGTTGCTTATTATCTGCAATGGGTAGTATGGGCTGATTTGGCTATCAATACGAGTGAAGTGTATGGTAATAAGCAAATAGGTGTAGCCGTAAGTAATGTGCAAATTGAACAATTGCTGTACTTATTAGGGCATCCATCAGACCTTTTTGGATTGATAGGACTTATCAATGAAGAAGGGACGTGGGCTATAAAGGGGAATACTGTGAGTGGAGTTTTCCTTACCATTATTTGGGTAATTGAATTCTTAGTAATTGTGATTATGGGAATAGTTGCCTCTGTAGGTAGAGCTAAAGAGCCTTTTAACGAGCTTGCAGATGAGTGGTTTAAAGAAGAAGAATTACCTGCTTTTTCTTATATAGAAAATGTAAGTGACTTTAAACAACAAGCTGAACAAGGTAATTGGGAACAACTTTTTACAGTTATTCAAAGAGGTGATAAAGGAACTAACCATAGTGTTTTTACCTTATATACCTCGGCTAATGAGTATTATCTTTCAGTTTCTAACGCTACAGCAAAAAAGAATAAGAAAGATAAGATAGAGTTTGATACCGAAGATTTTATAAAATATCTCAGTATTGATAAAACTGTTTATGACTTATTGAAAAGTAAAATCTAAACATTATGGCACGTCCGCAATCTAAATTAGGGCTTGTAGTATCAGCAGAAAGAAATTACAATGAATTGATTTCTTTGATTGATACTATTCCCGAAGACAAACGAGAAAAGGAGTTTCCTAAGGGAACAATGAATCGAAATCTCCGAGATGTACTCGGGCATTTATATCATTGGCATTTGCTTTTTTTATCTTGGTATGAGGAAGGAATGAAAGGAGGTAAACCTAAAATACCCAAAGAGGGTTATACTATGAAAGACACTCCTAAATTAAATCGAGAGATATGGAAGAGTTGCCAAAAAGTACCGTTTTCTAAAATGTTTTCTCTGTTTAAAGATTCACATAGTAAGGTTTTTCATATTATAGAAAGTCATACTGATGAGGAACTTTTTACAAAGAAAAGATATCCTTGGACGAAGACAACTTCGTTAGGTTCTTATTTAGTTTCGGCAACATCAAGTCATTACGATTGGGCTTTAAAACTAATTCGTAAATCAATAAAAAAGAATAATTACTTATCATCAAGAAAATGAGTTTAAAAAGTAAATTAAATACATTAAAAGAAAAGTATAAAGGAACGAAGATGGAGACGACTTTCAACGCCCTCCACACATTCCTCTATACGCCTAATGAGGTAACCCACGGAGGTACCCACATTAAGGCTGCTGACGACCTAAAACGAACAATGAATATGGTGGTTTTGGCACTGATTCCTTGTTTGATTTTCGGTATTTTCAATATAGGTTACCAGCACGAAGTGGCTTTCGGTCACTTAACACACCCCGCTGAAGGCTTAGCTTTTTGTAGTGGAGATTTTTGGAATTGGACAAACTTTAGTATTGGTTTTATAAAAGTACTTCCTCTTGTAGTAGTGTCGTACGTAGTAGGGTTGGGCATTGAGTTTATCTTTGCTACCATTCGTGGTCACGAAGTAGAGGAAGGATACTTGGTAACCGGTATGTTGGTGCCACTTATCGTTCCAGTAGATATTCCACTTTGGATGCTTGCTGTAGCAGTAGCCTTTGGAGTAATCATCGGTAAAGAGGTATTCGGGGGTACAGGTATGAATATCTTAAACCCTGCGCTTACCATTCGCGCCTTCTTATTCTTTGCTTATCCTACTTCAATGACAGGGGATAAAGTATGGGTAACAGGTGTATTAGATCGTTCTAAAGAAATTGCTGCTGGAGCAAACTTAGATGCGGTTTCAGGCGAAACCATCTTGGGTAACTTGGCACAAGGACACCCTATTCACTACACCGATTCTGACCTTCTTTTCGGGTTTATCCCAGGTTCAGTAGGTGAAACTTCTACTATCATTATCCTCTTAGCAGGTTTATTCCTCATCTATACCAAAATTGCTTCTTGGCGTGTGATGGTTAGTATGTTTATAGGAGCTTGGGTAATGGGTGCTATTTTCAACGCTTTAGCACCAAGTATGGTAGGCACTTCTTTCTACGCTATTTGGAGCGTACCAGCTTATCAGCACTTGCTCATTGGAGGTTTGGCTTTCGGGGCTGTATTTATGGCTACCGACCCAGTTACAGCAGCACAAACGAATACTGGTAAGTATATCTATGGCTTCTTAGCTGGTTTCATTGCTATTGCTATCCGTTGCTTCAACCCTGCTTATCCTGAAGGGGTAATGCTTGCTATCCTATTAATGAACGTATTGGCTCCTACTATCGACCACTTCGTAGTACAAGCTAATGTATCTCGTCGTAAAAAACGTTTAAAAACAGTTACTAAAACCGCATAAATTATGGCAGTAAAAACAGAAAGTAATTCGTATACAGTGATTTTCGCCATTATAATGGTGGTAATCGTAGGAGCTTTGCTCGCTGGTATTTCGTCAGCATTGAGCAGCGATATCAGTAACAATAAAAAGTTAGAAAAGAAACAGAACATCCTCTATGCTATGGGTGTAAATCACAACCAAGGTGAGCTCGGAGGTGGTAAAGTAGAGTTTCTTTCTACAACTGATGCTGAAAAAGAGTTCCCTAACTATGTGAAAGAACAATACCTTATCAAAGGGAATACCGCTGAAAAAGTAGAAGGTGCTAACGACCTTATCAACTTTAACGGTCATCGTGAAGGTTTGCCTCTTTATGTAGGTGAAAAAGATGGAACTACCCTCTACATCATTCCCGTAAACGGACGTGGTTTGTGGGATGCTATTTGGGGATATATAGCCGTAGATAAAGACCTTATCGTACGTGGCGTTTTCTTTGACCACAAAGGAGAAACTGCTGGTTTGGGAGCTAATATCAAAGAACGTTTCTTTATGGACGACTTTATTGGGGAACACCTCTTAGATGCTGCTGGTAATTTCCAAAGCATTCAAATATCAAAAAGCAATGGTGACCCTGAAAACAAACGTAAAGAAGATGGGAAAATAGATGCTATTGCAGGAGCTACCCTTACTGGTAATGGAGTGCAAGCAATGATACGCGATGGCATAGAGCCTTATATATCCTATATTAAAAGTTTAAACAAATAAGAGACTATGGGACTATCAAAAAAAGATACAAAATTAGTAACCGACCCTCTATGGGATAACAACCCCGTAACGGTACAAGTATTAGGAATTTGTTCAGCTTTAGCGATTACAGCGCAATTGAGAGCCGCTATTGTAATGAGTCTTTCCTTTACCTTTGTACTTGTAATGGGTAACGTAACCATTTCTTTACTTAGAAATGTAATACCACCTAAAATCCGTATCATTGCCCAGCTAATTGTAGCAGCTGCTTTGGTAATCGTGGTGGACTTTGTGCTGAAAGCCTATGTGTACGACCTTAGCAAACAGCTGTCGGTATATGTAGGGCTTATCATCACTAACTGTATTTTGATGGGACGCTTTGAGGCGTTTGCCTTAGGAAATCCTCCAGGAAAATCGTTCTTAGATGCTATTGGTAATGCAGGTGGTTATTCTATCGCTTTGCTTATCGTCGCCTTCTTCCGTGAACTATTAGGTTCAGGCACTTTGCTCGGTTTCCAAGTATTAGGAGACCCTATTAAGAAAACAGGTGTATATGCTTGGGGCTATGAAAACAACGGTTTTATGTTGTTAGCGCCTATGGCATTAGTAACTTACGGTATAGTAGTGTGGGTACAACGTTCACGTAATAAAGCCTTGATAGAAGACAGTCATTAATCATTTAAAAAGAAAAGAAAATGTTAGAATATTTAACACTGATTTTTAAATCGGTATTCGTAGAGAATATGATTTTCGCTACCTTCTTAGGTATGTGTTCGTACTTGGCTGTATCTAAAAAAGTATCTACTGCCATAGGCTTAGGAGCTGCTGTTATTTTTGTACAGACTCTTACCGTACCTATGAACTACTTGTTGAACCAGTATATCCTCAAAGAAGGTGCTTTAGCTTGGTTAGGTCCAGAGTATGCTAATTATGATTTGAGCTTCCTTACCTATATCTTGTTCATTGCCACTGTAGCTACGATGGTGCAGTTGGTAGAGATTATTGTAGAGAAGTTTTCTCCATCGTTATATAACTCGTTGGGTATTTTCTTGCCTTTGATAGCCGTAAACTGTGCTATCTTAGGAGGGTCACTCTTTATGCAATCACGTGAGGAAACTATTCACTCTTTTGGTCTTTCAGTAGCCTACGGGTTCAGTTCAGGATTGGGATGGGCTATCGCTATCTTAGCGTTGGCAGCTATCCGTGAGAAAATACGTTATTCACACGTACCTGCACCCTTGCGTGGCTTGGGTATCACCTTTATCACTACAGGGCTTATGGCTATCGGCTTTATGAGTTTTGGTGGTATGCTTACAGGTGGTAGCAGCAAAAAGGAAGCTAAAGAAGCTCCTAAACAAGAGACTACTATCCAACAAGAAGTTAAAACTGATAAATTAGCTCATAACACAAAAGATTTAAGCAATGATATTAGCAAGTGAAATATTAACAACTATTACGGTAACGGTAATAGGATTATTGGTAATAATCCTGCTGTTAGTAGCTATTTTGCTTTACGTAAAACAGAAACTAACCCCATCGGGACCTGTGAAAATTACAATTAATAAAGACAAAGTAATTGAAGTGCCTATCGGCGGTTCATTGCTTTCTACTTTGGGTAACGAGAAGATTTTCTTGCCATCAGCTTGTGGTGGTAAGGGGTCTTGTTTACAATGTAAATGCCACGTGTATGAGGGAGGAGGAGAGGCTCTTCCTACAGAAACGCCTCACTTTACAAAGAAGGAACTCAAAGAAGGTATGCGTTTAGCTTGCCAAGTGAAAGTAAAACAAGATATGCAAATAGGCGTACCAGAACAAGTGTTTGGTATCAAGAAATGGGAAGCTACTGTAGTGAGCAACTATAATGTGGCTTCGTTTATTAAAGAGTTTGTGGTAGAACTCCCAGAAGATATGGACTACAAACCAGGAGGATACATTCAGATTGAAATTCCTGCTTGTGAAGTGAAATATTCTGATATTGATATCACTGCACACCCTAAAGAACACCCAGGAGAGCCTGATAAGTTCAGAATGGAGTGGGATAAGTTTAAGTTATGGCCTCTTGTAATGAAGAATCCAGAACCGGCAGAGCGTGCTTACTCTATGGCTTCCTATCCAGCAGAGGGACGCCGTATAATGTTGAATGTGCGTATCGCTACGCCTCCTTTTGATAGAGCTAAAGGAGGATGGATGGACGTAAATCCTGGGGTAGCTTCTTCTTATATTTTCTCACGTAAACCAGGTGACAAGGTAACCATCTCGGGACCTTATGGCGAGTTCTTCATCAATGATTCTAACGCTGAGATGTTATATGTAGGAGGAGGAGCTGGTATGGCGCCTATGCGTTCGCACTTGTATCACCTTTTTAAAACCTTAAAAACTAATAGGAAAGTTACTTATTGGTACGGAGGTCGTTCAAAACGCGAGTTGTTCTATGTAGAACATTTCCGTGAATTGGAGCGCGAATTCCCTAACTTTAGATTCTTTATTGTACTTTCTGAACCACTACCTGAAGATAATTGGAAAGTGAAGAAAGATATTAATGATCCTGAAGGCGATGGTTTCTTAGGATTTGTTCACAACGCTGTAATTGAACAGTATTTGAGCAAACACGAAGCCCCAGAAGATATAGAATTGTACTTCTGCGGTCCTCCAATGATGAACAAAGCCGTTCAGAAAATGGGTCAAGACTTTGGTATGCCTGATGAAAACATTCGTTTCGACGACTTTGGTGGTTAATCACTACCTACATTATACAAAAATCCGACTTAGTGATAAGTCGGATTTTTTTATTGATAATGGAATGAGAGAAAAAACTAATAACGTCGATAATGTCAATAATGCCAGAATAAGGTATGCTTAGCTTATAGAAAACTTATATAAAAGACGGTGCGAGCCGCACGGGCAGATAAACAAAAGACAAACAAAATATCCTCTCCCCAGCCCTCTCCAAAGGAGAGGGAGTGTAGTAACGGAAAAGTGAGACAAAAAAATGAACGAACAAAAAACGGTGTGAACCACAAGAGCAGATAATGAAATGACGAACAAAAGACGAACAAAAGACGAACAAAAGCCGAACAAAAGACGAACAAAAGACGGTGCGAGCCGCACGGGCAAATGAACAAAGAACGAAGGAATGACGAAGGATAAACGGTGTAAGCTGCTCAGGCAAATGAACAATGAACGAAGGAATGACGAAAGATAAACAGAGTGAGCTTCGCAGACAGAAGAAGAATAAACAAAGAAAAGATGATTAAAAGTTCTACTTTTAATCATCTTTTTTGCTTGTGGAGAAGATGGGGCTCGAACCCACGACCTTTTGGCTGCCAGCCAAACGCTCTAGCCAACTGAGCTACATCCCCGTTTGTGAGCGCAAAGGTAAAATATTTTTTCTAATTACCAAACCTATTTGCGAAAAAAGTTATACTTTTGCCATAAATTTATAATAACAATGACTGATAGATTGCAAGGTTCGTTATATACGAAAATAGATAAAAAACTGGCTGTTACTACTTTTGGACATCCTAATGCGAACTCTTTCCCTTTGGAGTTGCTAAACAGACTTACCAAAGAAATTGATGCGCTTTCTGAAAATGAAGAAGTAAGCATTATACTTCTCAAGAGTGAAGGAGATAGAGCCTTTTGTGCAGGAGCTTCTTTTGACGAACTCTTAGCCGTTAGCAATGAAGAAGAAGGAAAACGTTTCTTTGAGGGCTTTGCGCATCTTTTTTTGGCGATGCGTCGCTGTAAAAAACTTATTATTGGGCGCGCTCAAGGCAAGGCTGTTGGCGGAGGAGTGGGCTTACTCGCTACCTTAGACTATGTGTTTGCTACCGAAACAGCGAGTATCAAGCTATCGGAACTTTCACTGGGCATAGGCCCTTTTGTGATTGCTCCTGCAATCTTACGTAAAGCCGGACAAGCAACACTCAACGAACTTTTTATGGCTCCTGACCAATGGAAAAGTGCTTATTGGGCTCAACAGAAAGGGTTGATTGCTCGCGTGTTCGAAAATACAAAAGATATGGACGAAGCGATAGACCATTTTATAGATACGCTTCTGAAATCCAATCCAGTAGCTTTATCGGAAATGAAACGCATCACTTGGCAACACACTGAGCATTGGGAACAAGAACTCATAAATAACGCAGCTATTTCAGGAAAATTGGTACTTTCAGAGCAAACAAGATTAATGTTAGAAAAATTGAAGAATAAATGAAAACAGAAGAAACCGTTTTAGAAATCAACCTTACCGACTTAGAAAAAAACGTTCTTTACTTAAAAAGCCGACTCAAACCTACAACTTTGTTTTTGGGAGTGGTAAAAGCTTCCTCTTATGGGAATAATTCGGTGCCTATAGCTTTACATTTGGAAAAGAAAGGATTGGCGAATTACTTTGCAGTTGCCTACACTTCCGAAGGTAAAGCTTTGAGAGAAGCAGGTATTACACTTCCTATATTGGTGTTACACCCACAACCTATTAATTTTGATGATATTGTAAAATATCAATTAGAACCGACATTATATTCACAGCGTATTACAAAGCTATTCTTGGAGTATGCTGAGAAACACCATTTGGTAAAATATCCTGTGCACCTTAAATGTAACACAGGGCTTAATCGCTTGGGGTTTGATTTAAATGAAATAGATGGAGTGCTCGCTTTGTTAAAAAATAATACTACGGTGACAGTGAAAACGGCTTATTCTCATTTAGCGGCTTCAGAGGATATGAATGAGAAAGAGTTTACTGAAAATCAGATTAAGACTTTTATTGCTTTCCAAGAAAAGATAAACAAAACTTTCTCTCATAAAGTAATTTACCACCAGTGTAATACTTCAGGTATACTGAATTATGCCCACGCTCAGTTTGATATGGTGCGTTGTGGTATAGGAATGTACGGCTTTGCCAATGACGCTCAGCTACAACAATATCTTACGCCTATTATGACTCTCAAAAGCGTTATCTCACAAATACACACTTTGCAAGTAGGTGATAGTTTAGGCTATAATCGCGGTTACATTGCTGACCATATTACTAAAACAGCCACTATACCAGTAGGTCACGCTGATGGAATCAACCGTATTTACGGTAAGGGGAAAGGCTTTGTATTTATCAATGGGAAGAAAGCGCCTATTATAGGTAATGTGTGTATGGATATGATATTGGTAGACGTTACTAATATTCCTTGTGAAGAGGGAGGAGAGGTAATTGTATTTGATAAAGACCATACAGCTGAGACATTAGCTGAATCGGCAGGTACAATTTCGTATGAACTTATTACCTCTATGGCGCACAGAATCAAGAGAGTATATATAGAAGAGTGAAAAGTGTAAAAAATAATACCTAAAAAATTTTGGTATATAAAAAAAAGGTTGTACTTTTGCACCCAGAAATCGCGGGATAGAGCAGTAGGTAGCTCGTCGGGCTCATAACCCGAAGGTCACTGGTTCGAGTCCAGTTCCCGCTACAAAATAGGCGTAATTAGTCTGGTTTAAAGACTGATTACGCCTAACTTCTTAAAATAAGTGCATCGGATTTGTAGCTATTTTCCTGCACGAGGAAGGTAGCCGTAAATAGAAAACATCTCTTCACTTTTTATATAAAGTAATTTAGCAATATTTAATTTAACGCTATAGATATTTTTAATGTGTCTTATATTATTTGTTAGATAAAATATTATTGAAATCGTATTTTATTTCTGCAAAAAGAAAAGTTTTTACAACTTAAAAAACATCTAAAATGCATTTGGGTAAAACTTTAACAAGACTTTAACATAGTGTAAAATATTGGAAATGAAAAACCTATATTTTTTTTGATTTAAAAACGTAAAAATATATACTTTAATGATGTGTAATTAAAAAAAAAAGATTACTTTTGTCGCACTAACTCTGTATACATAATATACATATTAGTTTTAAGAATAGCAGTTTTATATACCATAGTTTAATAACTAATGATAATGAAAAAGTTTTTATCAGCAATTTTGTTTTTGATGTTCGCAGGAGTTGCGTCAGCTCAATGTATAGACATAAAAGTAACGCCTACGGCGGGTACTTGTTACTCCGATGCACAGCTAAAGGTAGAGGCAAAGCCAGTATCACCTCTTCCTTCGGGTTGTCCTGCGCCTGGTAGTGAAGGTTATTTTGTACGCTTAGAGGGTTACGGAACTGATTCAGGTTTGGAGAGAATGGCAGGAGGTACCTCAGGGCAATATACTTTTACTAGTTTAAATCCTGGTAACTATACGGTAACAGTATATGATGCGAAAAATGGGAACTCTGAAGCTAAAAGCGTAAAGGTTATTTCTAGCTATAAGATAATGAATATCCAGAGTCTACAAGCCATTGCTCCTGCCTGTAATAAGAACAATGGTGGTGTGAAATTTAAAATACCTAATGGAGGTATAGGTCCTTTTGAGGTAACCCTACTTGATATGAGTGACCAAGTGCTGGTGCCTGCACAAACCTTTACTCGTCCTACAGGTAACAATTATATAGAAGTAAGAGGAAATAATTCTCATAAGGTACTTCCAAATACTTTTATAAAGGTGAAAATAAAAGATATTACAAATGTACATAACAACTGTGGTGAGGAACGCATACTTCCAAAAGTACAAATTCCAGCTTTACAAAATGACTTTAGTTGTATTGACATAAGAATTAGCAATCGTTATTTAACGAGAAGTAGAACTGATTGTAATAAATATGAAGTTGAATTAAGAATAAAAGAAGTAGGACAGGATCGTTGGCTAACTCAGAATCCGAATATAACATATTCAGAGATAAAAAGTTTCTTTACTCAACCTGGTAGAGCCGTGGTGCGCTTTTTAAACAGTTCTAAACCACAAGTAGATATTTCTAGTACTTTTGATGGTTATGGTTTTAAATTGAAATTCCCCTCTTTTATTGAAAAAGGTGATGAAGTAGAGATTATTATAAAGGGACCTAATAATACGATTACTGAGCGAGTACGTTTTAATGAACAAATCGTAACTCCTTTGTGTCCTAGAGGTGACACATTTAGAACTTATAATAATTCTTATAAAAAAAATAAGCCAGGTTCTTGTGGAGCTTTTGAACAAAGTTTATCTCTTTATCACTATTTAAGAGCGGGGGATTGGAGAACTTTGCCTAATTTGGATGGAGGTACTTATCCATATGATGTCACCTGGCCAGTAGCTCCTGTTGACATAAGTCAATATAAGTTAGAAAAAAGTACAACGGGTAATTCTGCAGGACCTTGGGTAGAAATACCAATGGTGTCAGGAACCCCTGGAGCAGGACAAGCAAGATGGACAAGTAATATTATTTATTTAGATAAGGTAGGAGAAGGACTTTATAGGCTTACCTATAAAGACCCTATGGGATGTAGAGGAACTTGTGTTAAAGAAATATATATAGAATATATAGATAAAACTACCTCTAATCCGATTGAGAAAATATGGAACTATTTAAAAATAGGCTATGGTAGTTATGAAGGGACAGGAGCTTTTCGTTTTGAAGAAATAGGTGATAATAAATTTTATTATCCATTGAAATTTAAGATAGAACCTGTAGATGGTACTAAATCGGTTACTTATCAAGGAAAGTTGGCTTTAGGAAGCTCTGTTACTCGTACTATTACATATCCAATAAATTATACGAATGAAGGTGATATTAGAAATTTTGGTTGTACCAATTTGCCTTCTACTAATTATAGAATAATAGTAACGGATGCTTGTAGTAATACTACTACACGAGATTACGTGCTTCCAGCAATGCGATATAATCCAATCTTGAAATATGAAAGAGATTGTGAAGTAGGAAAGATTATTTTTGACATAGGACGATTAGTGAATAATACTGGATCCGATTCAGAAAAAGTATATATAGAACGAGATGTAGTAGACGCTTATGGCAATCACTCTTGGCAACCTGTGAAAGTAAATGGTAATGATAGTTATATAAAGAATAGTAAAGGAGAATTTATTAATTTATTGACTGGGAAATATAGGATATTTTCCGACTGGGATAATAAGTATGGTTTTATTCCTTCTTCTACTTTTGGAATTTATAGAGTTCATAGTTTAACAGATCCTACTATGCCTCCTATAAATAGGAAAAATTACCAAGAGATCTCTATTCCAGAGATGGAGAAATTAAACCCTGTTTTAAACCCTGCAGTATGTAATAGTGGTAGCAACACTGGTATGATTTCAGTAGATTTAACAGGACAGCAAGTGGCTTTCCCTGTTACCTATGAATTATACTCTAAACCGAGTGCTACTTCTACTCAAACTACTTTTGTAAAAAAAGCAACTTACCAGCAGTCACAAAACCAATATTATCATATTTTCTCTAATTTACCTATGGGGCATTATATGGTGAGGACTATTCACCGTTGCCAAACAGTAAATAAAGATATAGAGATAAATAGTACTGGTGATTTTGATCCTTATTTATTAGTAGATAAATCAGGATTATGCGAAACTAATACAGTTAAAGTATTTCTTGGAGTATCAGGACATCTTTTTGATATCCGATGGTTTAAGCTTGATGCTAATGGACAAAAAACTACTTCGTCTCCACTTCAATCAGGTCCTTCATTCTCTGAGGATATTACGACCACTACTCACTATTTGGCTGAATATAACTTGAAGCCAGGTATAGGTTGTGGTAATGCTAAAGTATATACTAAATCTACTACTGTACAGGTGGCTTCAGGAAGTGATGCCATTAAGTTTAGAACACCTTGTCCTAATGATATTACAGTTTTTGCTGATCAGGGAGCCTGTGGTAAATCGGTAAATTGGCAAGAGCCTTCGGCTTATAACACTTGTAGTGGTACTATCACTACTACAAAGAGCCATACACCTCCATATTATTTCAATATAGGAGTTCATACCGTTACCTATGCGTTTTCTGATGTAAAGGGAAATACTATTAGTTGTTCTTTCACCGTAACAGTGAAATCTAACGCTACTAAACTAAAATCGAACCATCGTTATACTGATACTTCTGGAAATACTATTACTCAGTTGACCCCTAATCAGGAGTTCTTCTATGTACTTACTTATCAGAACGACGGTTTAGAAAATATCAATAAAGCAACTATAAATGTAAAACTTCCTGCTAATACTACCGTAGTTACTAATGGTAACCCTGACCTTAATGGGGCAGGTGATGGCACAGTGAATAATCCTCTTCCTCAAAGTAGCTATAACAATGCTACTAAGAGCTATCAGTTTGTGATAGGAGGTACAGCAGGAGGTGTACAGTTGCAATCTACGCTTAAAGCAGGAGACCCTGTCCGTACAATACGTATTCCCCTTAAACTTGTAGGCGATTGTAATGACTTTTTAAAACCTTGTGAGAACTTCTTGAAAATGTCTATGAATATAGACTACGAAGGAGGAGCTGCAGGTTGTACAGGAAATCAACAAACGGAAGCAGGTACTAAAACAATCACCATAAATACAACGGATTGCAATCGTCAGGAAGTGTTCTGTGGTACTGGAGCGATGACTTTTGAAGCTGTAGGAGGTTTTACAAGTTATCAATGGTATAAGAATGGAAGCCTCATACCAGGAGAGACAAAACAATCAATTGTTGCTAATTCACCAGGTGTTTATAAAGTAGAGAAAACGAATTTTTGCGAGGGAGTTTCAGTAGTAACAGTAGAAACTATCAACTATCAAGGTATTTCACCTACTACCGACCCTATTCGTGCACAAGCTCAGAATATAGGGGTAACTTGTCCTGGTGATGGTAGTTGGACAAGCCACTTCTACTTCTGTCAAGGAGGAAGTAAGAATATTACGGTAAGCTATAAAAACACTGCTTTTGAATGGCAACAATGGAGTGGAGGCTGTACAGAAACTTCTCCTGATTGTCGCAATACTGATGATAATTGCTGGAATCCGGTACATTCTAACGCTACTTTTACAGCTAATAGTGCTGGTAAATATCGTTTACACTTGAAAGATTGTAATGAAAACTTCTATTTTGAAGTATTTACAGCAGGACTAAGTGGTAACCTTACTGATAAGATTGATGAAACAAACTATTCACAAGGTTCAGTGAGATTAACTCTTAGCACCAGTGGTGTAAACTATAAGGTAGAAATCTACAAAGGAGGTGTACTTCTGAGAACTGACAATATCAATACAAATGATTACCGCATTCCTAACTTGCCACAAGGTACTTATGATATTAAAGTTACCTCAGTGCAAATACCAGGTTGTGAGTATAATGGTAATGTAACGATAGATAAGCTCACTGAAATGACAATGACTGCTGCCTTCAAAGGTTGGAAAGATTGTAACACTGCTAAGTTACAACTTAAAGCCGAAGGTGGTAAACCTACTTATCGTTTCTATATTTGGAGTATCAATGGAGTACAACAATTTGCTGACGAACAAACGGCAATTGCTTCTGCTACACCTATTGCATTACAGTTAGCACACCAAACAAGCGTAGATGTAGATGTGCCAAATATTACCCAAGTAGGAGAATATGTATTTATAGTAGGTGATATGGATAATGGAAAGTTTGCTTTGTCTAACAAGGTAACGATTACACCACCAGATCCACATAGCTATACCTTGTCGGTAACTCAAGAAATTGAGTGTGAAAGCAATCCTAATAGTGGGCACATCAATATGATATTCCCAGCAGGTAGCCAACACCAAAATCGTACTATTAACTTGTATAAGTTAGATAATAATGGTAATCGCATCACACCTGCTTTTAAAACAAGTTCAGGAGGGTTATTTACTGGTTTGCCCGCAGGAAGCTATGAGATAGAAATGAAATCGAATGTAGGGGGTAATATATGTACTTACAGTCAGAAACCTATTGTAATTGCTCCTACTAAAGATCCTCTTAGAGCTTTTGCAGGAGTAGTAGCTGATAAAGATTGCGATGCAAGTAACCAATATAAAATAGCGGTAAACAATGTTGCAGGAGGCACACCTCCTTACCGTTATAGTTTTGATGGAGAAACTACTTATGGAACCAACAACGTTGGCTTTATGGGAGGTTCTGGTAATGTGTATGTAAAAGATAGCAAGGATTGCCGTATTGTTATCCCTGTGAATATTGTTGCGCAAACCATACCGACTCTTACCGTTGCCAACCCTATTACCTATCGTTGTGATAATGGTTATGGAATGGTAACTGTAACGATTGCTTCAACTACTAGTCAAACTTATGAATACAGTATAGATGGTAGTGGTAAAATAGCTATCGCAGGTAATACTTTCAGTAGATGGTTAGCGCCAGGTACGCATTCTATTACTGTGTACTATAAGACTTTGAATACAGCTACTACGTCTAATGTACTATACGTAGAAGATTTTGGCAAAGGTGCTAATGAGTGCTTATCAGGAGCCACTACAGGTTTAGTGTGTAAGACTGATGGTGACTTGGCTGATGGTAATTATGTAGTTACTAAACAAGTAGGTACTAATGCCTCTTGGGTACCATCGCCTACTGACCCTTCGGGAGGACGTTATTTGGCTATTGCAGGAAATGGTAGTAGCGAATTAGTGTATGAAAAACGCATTACAGGAGCAACTGCTCTTACTCCTATAACTGTAAGTTTTGATGCCTTGAATCTTATTTCAACTACCTCAGGAGTAGCACCTCGTTTCAGTGTAGAATTACACAAGAGCGATGGAGCACTGCTTCGTGGCAAGAATGTAGGCACTGTGAATGCTACAAGCTGGAAGAATGTAAGTATTACCTTTACCGAAGCTGAATTGACAGGTCTGACCGATGGCACTCTTATCGTTAAGATTGTAAATACAGCGGCCGCAAGTTATGGTAACTTAGGCAATGATTATGCTGTGGATAATATTAAAGTAGCACAGGCTACACAATATTGTGCTTCACAAGTTTCTCAATTAGTGAATATTGAGAAATTCAAGCAAATGCGTATTGAGAAATATGGTACTGAGAAGAATGTAAGCTGTAAAGGTGCTAGTGATGGACAAGTGCGTATTAGAGTAATAAATCCAGCTTCTAATACTGTTAAATATTCTATTGACCCTCACCAAGCAGTTTGGACTACGACTACCCTTGACGCACAAGGAGTCTTTACCATTACAGGATTAAGTGCTACTCAAAACGGTGTAGTAGCTGTACAAGATGCTAATAATCCAAACTGTATTACTACCTTACAAACGGGTTACAAGATAGGAGAACCTACCTCTATTGTACCTACTGCCGTAGTAATGGAGAAAATAACTTGTTACAATGGAGGAAAGGCTAAAGTAAAAGTATCGGCTACGGGAGGTACACCAGGTTATCAGTATCAAGTGGGATTGGTAACAGGTACTTTAAGTGCTCCACAGCCAGCTACTAAAACGCCTAACCCTTATGAGTTTAATAACCTTGTAGCAGGAACCTATAGTTTAGTAGTAACTGATGCTAATGGCTGTAAAACAGAAACTACTTTTGAGATTGAAGATAAAGCTACTATTTCAGCGACTGCCGAACCTCAATCTTACTGTTATAGAACAGGTGATGAGAAGAAAGTAGTTATTACAATGCTCAGTGGTAATGGCAATTATAAAGTACAGCGTGTAGGAGGAGCTATCTATTCATTCAACACTAATAGCTATGTATATCCTGATGCTTTGCCAGCAGGAAACCATACCTTTGTTATAACTGATGGATTTGGTTGTAGTACAACTGTTACTACCCAAGTATACGACCCATTGACATTACAGGTATCGCCTACTACCCAACAGTATGCTGATTGTAAAGGAGGTAGTGTAACCTACACCCTTACAGCACAAGGCGGTATTCTAACAGCAATGAAAGAATTTAAATACAGTGTAGATAATGGTGTAACTTATACTACCATAGCTACGGCTCCTTCACAAGCTACTGTAGCAGTGAGTGTAGCCACTACTACTGTTATTAGATTCCAAGTAACCTATAAACCTGACGGTAGCGAATGTACTGCTGAACGTTACATCACTTTATTAAGCGATTCACCTCGCTTCTTGAAACCGTTCACTACTACCAAAGCTACTTGTGGAAAAGCGAATGGTTCAGTAACAATTACACCAAATGATTACTATGTAGGTACTGCTTCGTATACCTTAGTGATTAAAGATACTGGAGGAACTGTACAATCAGCTACTGCTTTAGCACAAGGTAACTATGTAGCTGAATTAACCGATAATCGTGGTTGTGTGGCTTCCCAAACCTTTACTGTAGGAGCAGTACCACAGCTTACTGCTACTGCTACGGTTACTAAACAAATGGGCTGTACATCAGCAGCAGCTGATTTAGCGGCTATCACTGTAACTCTTGTTAATGGAGGAGGTACTCCACCTTTTGCAGTACATTTGAGAAATAACTTGAACGGTTATGAAAGTACACATACTTTAACCGCTTCTAATAATATGCCAACAGAGTTCACTGGTTTGGATTATGGTAATTATGATATTACCATTACCGATGCTAATAGTTGTGAAACTAAACTTAGCACTGTAATTAATCCTAATTCTAATGTAATGTCTATCACTGCTGAAACGCCTACAAGTTGTACAACAACAAGTAGTATGGTTATAAAGGCAAGTAATGGCACTACATTCAGTGCAACTACCAATGCTTACTTTGCTGTATATCGTCCAGGAATTGTAAATCCACCAAATACGACTACTGCACAACAATTTACAACCGCCAACCTCAATGGAGGAACTGATACGTGGTATAGAGGAACTGCTTCTGGTGCAGGAGTAGCTGTAAAAATACCAAACTTAACACCTGGTGTTCAATATACCTTTGTGGTGTACAACATCACAACAGGTTGTAGATATACTCAACAAGCTACTATGCCAGTGCCTACGGCTTCTACATTGGGTGCTACCTTACAAGTAGCCAATGTGAAATGTGCAGGAGGTAATGACGGTACAGTAAGCTATACCTTAACAGGTTTCCAAGGTAGCACAACAGCTATTACTTGGAAGATATTCAGAGAAGATAATCACCAACAAGTAGGTGCAGGAGGAAGTGTAACAGCTCCGTTCCATATCACACAAAACACCAATAGTAATTTGCCAGCAGGTAAATACTATATTGAGTTTACTGAAAATACAGGTTGCGTGAAAGCCTTCCCATTTGAAGTAAAACGCTCAGCGGTGCCATTACAAGTATCTACTATAGCTACTCAGAAAGCCTCTTGTAGTACACTTGGTCAAGCGTGGTTGAATATTAAAGGAGGTACTGCAAGCTATACTTACGGTTATGTAACCGCAGGTGGAGCTTATAACCCAGCGGTAATGACAGGCACTACGCAAGCTTCTACTTACATCAACTTGCCAGCAGGTAACTGGGATGTATATGTAAGCGATGCTTATGGCTGTATACAGCACGCTGCTGTAACCATAGGAATGTTTGATGTACCAAGTATATCGGATGTTACAGCCTTGAATTGTCAAGCCTATAACAATATAACAGGTAAGATACCAGTGAGAGTGACCCTCAACCAGATAGGTCAAGGTAACCACTATTACACCTTAGATGGTAGTGCTGATCAGCCTGTGGTTTGGACAATAGCTAATCAAGCCTTTGAGGTAGAAGTAAGCCCATTAGTAAATCACACTATCGTTGTGAAAGATGTGAATGGTTGTGCTACTAGTACAACATTCAGTACTACGGCTATCATCACAGCTACGGCTACCGTGAGCAAAGTAAAAACGTGTGCTACACCTACGGCTGAAATAACCGTAGTAGCTACTGGAGGTACAGGTGTATACAGCTATACCTTAGAGCGTTTAGATAACGGTTCGTTAGCAGGTGAAATCATTAGAGAGAATGTAGCCTTGCCAGCAGGTGGTGTGGTAACTATTACCAACCCAACTGAGGCTGCTACCTACCGCATCAGTATATTTGATGCAGAAACACGCGATTGTCCTATCGTGAAAGAAGTTCAAGTGGTAGACCCAACACCTATCGACCCATCGACCATAGTAACTCAAGCTTATAACGAAAAATGTAACTTAGGTCTCACAGCTACCCCAACAGGAAGCATAGACGTAGCTATTCCTACCGACCCTGATACCTATACATTTAGAATTACAAGTGCCATAGACTTAACCGATGGTAGCAACGTAACGGTAACTACTACGCCTTCAACCGCAGGAACTCATAATGCTACCTTTACACAGCTACGAGGTACTACGCAAGGGGTAAGATACCAAATAACCGTTACTAATAGTACGGGTTGTACCGCAATGGTAGAAACAATACTTACTTCACCAGAGCCTTTGAGCTTTGATGCAGATGTTCTTTCAGCTACTCAATATGTATGTGAGGGAGGTGCAGGAATGACTACACCAAAAGTAAGTGTAGATGTAACTAAGATACGAGGAGGTATACCTCCTTATACTACTGAGTTCTTTGACGGAGCAGGAAATAGTTTAGGTACAGGTACTGAGTACACCTTAACAAACCTCAATGGAGGTAGCTTCTACGTAAGCATAAAAGACGCTTCAGGCACTTGTAGTACTAATACCGCTAGCGTAACAGTAGCTCCTGCCTTTGCTCTTAGCTCAATGAGCATTACTACAACTACCTCAGTAACTTGTGTGGTAGATGAAGTGATAAATATTAGCTTAACGGTAACGCCTACTTATATAGCAGGCACTCCATTGCGCTATACTATCCGAGGTACTGATAATGGATTTGTGGCTATTACTTCTACTACTGCTACTACCCTTAGTGTACCACTTACAGGTTCAAGTGGCTTTGGTAATAGCAATTATACAATAGAAGTAATTAACGAACGTACTGGTTGTAGCATTACAGGGGTACACAGTATTAGACAACCTAATACCTTTGCGATAGAATCAACTAACCCAGTGAGAGCGGTTTGCCATAACGACAATGGTTCTATCACACTCGGGTTAGTGGATACAGACCTTTCTAACGGCGATCAATCAACAAATGGATATACTTATACCATTACCTCAGTGGGAGCTACAGTAGCTACTTCTACTTCGGCAACGATACCAGCAGGTACACGTAGCTTTACTGTGAACTTGAAAGGTGGTTCATATGATATTGAAGTAACAGTGAATGGAGTAGGATGTAAAGTACCGAAAACACGCTTTACTATTCCTTCTAACCCTGCTGAGATAGAAGTGAGAGATGCTCGACAAAAAGTATCTGTCGATTGTGCTAATAAGAACGGGGTAGCAGCCTTAACAGTAGTAGGAGGTCAAGAAACCTTTACTGTAACACTTACTCCTGTAGGAGGTGGCACTCCACACGTACAAACTAATGTGAGAGCAGGTGCTCCAGGAATTGAGTTCGGTGGCTTAGACGCAGGTAGCTATATTATATCAGTAACCGATGCCTTAGGCTGTGCAACCGCTACAGGTACTTTGAGTGTGACTATTGACCCATATAGTGGTATCAATACCTCTACTATTTCAGTAACCACAACTCCAATCACTTGTATTGATGCTGATGATGGTACTCTTAAAGTAACAGGTGTAACAGGAGGAGCACGTCCTTATCACTATATTTTAGTGAGAACATCGGCAACGGGCAGTGATTTACCTGAAATAGCTACTAATGAAGGTGAAGCAACCTTTACAGGTATTAAACCAGGTACTTACCGTGTGGATATAGTAGATGCTAAGAACTGTTCAGTAACCGTAGCAGGAAGCTATACCTTTACGAATCCGCAACCTATTACTGCTGATATTGATGTGACTAACTCAACCTTCTTTACTTGCTATGGTGAGAATGGAGGAAGCGTAACAGTTCACAATATCGCAGGCGGTACAGGTTCTTATACAGTAAATATCGTGAGAGCTGATAATAACCAAAAGATAGACGGACGCTCAGGAGTAACAGCAGGTTCATCAGAAACGTTCTCAGGATTAGCTCCATCACCTAAGAACACTTATTATCAAGTAGTGATACAAGATACTAATAAGTGTACGATGACTAAGACACTCAGCTTTACTGTAGAAGAGTTCCCTGATATAGCTATAAGCTATGTAGAACAAGAAGGTACTTGTGAAATGAATACTAATAACTATGTAGACCATTTGATAGTACGTTTCAGAAATACAGAAGTAGATTACTCTAAGATAACTTATAGTCTTAACGGTACGGCAAGTCGTACAGCCTTTACTCGTACGGTAGGTAATATAGCTTATATCGATAACTTTGATAGAACAACCCGCACTCAAACTATTCATATACATTACACTGCGGTAGCTCCTATCACAGGATATTGTACAACAAGCAAGACCTTTACAGTAGACCAAATCACTCCGCTTGTATTGAGTCAGGTAACCAATACTACTCTCAATACAATAGAAGTGATAGCTACAGGAGGGGTAACTAGCACAGTGAAAGGCTATACTTACTACTTCAACGGAGTAGATAGTGGCGATAACCGTGTATACAAAATCAAGCATAATGACCCTGAACGAATAGATAATGGCAGACGCATTAAAATCATAGAAGTGAAGGTGGAAGATGCACAAGGTTGTGTACGTACAATGACGATAGAAAAAGAATATCTTGACATTGAAGTACCGAACTTCTTCACCCCAGATGGCGATGGAATTAACGATGTTTGGAAACCTAAAAACTTAAACAACAACGTGAATGCTCGCTTCTACATCTTCGACCGCTATGGTAGACGTGTAGCACTGCTCAGATCAGGAGAGGGTTGGGATGGTACTTACGACGGTCGTAGCTTACCAGCTGGTGACTACTGGTATATCATTGAGGTGAACGATGAATTATACGACAAACGTGAGTTCTATGGCAACTTTACATTATACCGATAATCGTTAATAGTTTTCATAACTAAAAAGAGCTGTTCAGCAATGAACAGCTCTTTTTTTTAGTTTATTATGGAAGTTCAACGTAAAAAGAGTAAGGCTAAAGCCTTACAAATCTATAAAAATTAAACAAGTAGAGGCTTAGCTTTTTAAGACAAATTGATTAAAGAAGCTTGATTGCTTGGAGACCTTTAAGAGGAATGGAGAGTGTTGGAGAACAGCAGACAAGTGTTTTGTGGATTGCTCAGCTTTGCCACTGGATTTTAAGAACAATAAAAATATAGCTGTAAATCATAAAATAGATAAACCAACAAAGATTTCTGTAAAATACAATATATTATAACAAATTTTTTCGTAACTTTGTAGCATAACTTTAAAAGCAATATAACTATGAAAATCAAAACATTTTTAGCACTACTGCTATTGATGATAGTGGGGTGCGGTTGCTCAAAAGCAGACAAGGATACTTCTCCTGAGGCTGTGATTGTAAGAGAAATTCCTCAAGAGCAACTCTTGGGAATCAATCTTGAGAAAGATACTCTAAAAGTAATCCAGAGTAGGAAAGAATTACAAGATTTGTTTCCTAATCAGAATCTAGGAGAAAGAACTATTTTTAAAGAAATAGATTTCTCTACACAGACTGTTTTATTAGGAAGTAAGTTTTTTGTTCATACTTATGGGGTGAAATCTTACGATTTTCTAAAAAAAGGGAATAATGAGTATACTCTCAAAGTTGGTCTTTCGGATATATTTTTTACTCAACCAAGAGTACTTTATTATGGTATTATAGTGAAGAAACTACCTAACAATGCCAATATAAGTTTTAACATTCAAAAAAGTAATTAAAATGAAAACAAAAACATTTTTAGCACTACTGCTATTGGTGATAGTGGGGTGCGGTTGCTCAAAAGCAGACAAGGATACTTCTCCTGAGGCTGTGATTGTAAGAGAAATTTCTAAGATAAGAGTTTATTTGAGTGATGAAAAATTTGGCACCTATAAAGTGATACAAAATAGAAAAACATTGGATAGTACATTTTCTAATGTAGAATTTAGTACTCTTGAACAGTTTAAGGATATAGATTTTACAACAGAAACTCTTTTATTAGGATATGATAATTATGCTAATCAAGCTGATTTTCGTTTTCAATTCGTAAAAACAAAGGCTAATAGCTATAGTCTAGTAGTTGAAATATCAGGATTGGCGACACAACCTGATACTTTTCTCTATGGTATTATTGTTAAGAAACTACCAAACAATGCTAATGTAAGTTTTAATATTCAAAAAAGTAATTAAAATGAAAAAATGTATATTACTATTAAGTTTCTTTTTGCCTATATTTTTAATAGGGCAAACTGTTAATGAGTATTTTTATTACTACAAAGTGTAACTTTTAATATTTAAAAAAGATAGAGACATGAAAACAAAAACATTTTTAGCATTATTACTATTGGTAATAGTGGGATGCGGTTGCTCAAAGACAGGAGAGATAAAACAAAAGATATCTCCTACTATAGACAAAGAAGTAGAAACATTTCTCTCTACTAAAATTTCAAATAAAGGAGAGAAGTCTAATTATTTCAATAGAATTGATAAAGATTCTATTCTTATTATCAATTCAGAAAAACAGTTGAAAGAAATATTTAATGATACAACTATTCCTATTGTTAATTTTAATAAATATTCTCTTTTGATTGGACAAAAAAAAATGCCTAATCTTTACTATACAGTGAAAAATCAGTTCATAGAAAAGGAAGGTACAAACAGTACTCTTTTTTTAGAAGTTTCACTACCCAAAGAGGGACATTATCCTGCTTTTAGTTGGCTATATTATTGGGGAATATATCCTAAAATAGATAACAACACAAGAATTTCTTTAAAAATTAACAATGAAAATTAAAAGCTATGAAAGTACAAACATTTATATTTTTAGGTATTACTTTTTTATTTAATATTGCTTTTTCTCAATATTATGATAAACAAGCTAGTGTAGTAAGTAACACCAATGGGAAAGTGACTTTACTACAAGAAGGGAGTTTTTTTACTTTAAATAATCAAATTGTAACGGTTAAATTGCAAGATAATAAAACAATACCTTCTGATATAAAAGTTATTAGGGCAAACATATTAGGGTATTATGATATTGAAGTCCCAAATAACATATCTTATGAGGATTATATGAAATATTTAAAGTCTTTACAATTATTTAGTGTTATAGAGTATAATGCCATAGGAAAGTATAATGAAGAAATTAAAAGTAATGATTCTTCAATTGATAAACAATGGTATTTATCTCGAATAAATATATTTAATGCCTGGAAGTTTTCTTTTGGAGATGAAAACATAAAGATTGGAGTATTGGACTCAGGATTAGATTGGGCACACAAAGATATTGGTTTAGGAAGAGATTCTTATCAAAATGTTTATCTAAATCCTAATGAGGATTTATGGAAAGATAATAACAATCCTTCTACAGGGGATTATATAGATAATGACAGAAATGGCTTTATAGATGATTTAAAAGGATGGAATTTTATTACTCAGAGCAATGATGTTAGAACAACAAATAGTCACGGAACACAGGTATCAGGGATTATATCTGCAAAAACAAATAATGCAGAAGGAATTGCAGGTATTGTTGGGGGTAATAAAAAGAAAGGAGTACAAGTTATTCCTGTTTGTGTTGGAATTTTTGCTCCTGAAAGTTCTATATTAGATGATGCAATTATTTATGCTGTAAACTCAGGAGTGAGAATTATACAATTAAGTCTTTCTGTTCTCAAAACAGATGCTATTGAAAAAGCAATAGATTATGCTAAACAAAAAAATGTTTTAATAATATGCGCATCTGGAAATGATTCTTCTAACAATTTATCCTATCCATCATCAAATGAATATGTAATTGCAGTGGGAGGAATAGATAGAAATAATAGAAGAGCTCCTTTTTCTAATTATGGAAATAATTTAAGCGTTGTTGCCCCTGGAATAGATATATTTTCTACTGGTCTTAATAATACATATTTGTCAAGTGATGGAACTTCTTTTGCAGCACCTCAAGTGTCAGGAGTAGCTGCCTTAATACTCTCAGTAAATCCTGATTTAACAGTTAAACAAGTAGCTGATATCATAGAACAAACTGCACAAAAAGTAGGAGGTTATAACTACCAAAACACTTATACTCGTCCTAATGGAACTTGGAACAATGAGATGGGTTATGGGTTGGTAGATGCTTATAAGGCTTTGCAGAAAGCTACTATTGCAGGTCCTGATGAATTTTGCTTGAGAACAGATGCTACTTTTGAGTTAATAGCTCCTATCCCTAATGATGCTACTATTAAATGGGAAGATCCTGAATATAGATTGGAAATTGTTTCAGGACAAGGTACTAAAAGTTGTGTGTTTAGAGGTACCTATTGGGATGGAAATAGAACTATTAAAGCTGTTGTAACTTATAAAGATGGCACTGTAAAATCTTTTGAAAAAGAGGTTTATGTGAGATACCAAGGAAATTGGGCTAACGCTCAATATACTATCAAAAATCACCCACAATCACCTTACAGCACTCCTTGTTGTAATGGAAGTACAAGGGTGATAAAACACGTAATATTGGATGATTATATGGGAGGAGCGTCAATAAAAGTAGAGTGGAAAAATACTATTGTTTACAAAGACCCCAAGGACAAATTTGAATTTAGAGGTACAAATAGGGAAGAGGAATTTGTAGCTACACGATATACTTTTACTCCCTTTATTGTAGAAACCAAAATGAGATATATATCAGACTGTGGTACCCCTACGAAATGGTCTAATACTATAGCTCGTTATTATGGGGCAATAAATGAAACTTCATTTAGGTCGGCTTCTGCTTATAATAGTCCCGTTAAAAGCACAAATGAAGATATTCCTGTATATGAATTTTTCACGAATAGGACTTCGACTTTGCGTGTTCAAACAGAGGATTTACAGCAATGGTTAGACGCTAAATATTCAGGAAAAGAGTTAAACGATAAAGAGCTCCAAAAAGTATTATACTACTTAAATAATCGGGATAATTTAGATAAAATTGGAGTTAAAGTATTTGACTTTTCGGGTAAGAGAATTTTACAAGGAGATTTAGATTTCGGCAAAAGCTTAGATTTTAATATGTCGAGATACGCAAAAGGATTCTATATTATCATTTATGAGTTTGGGTCTATTTCTAATGGTAAAGTTATTTATAAGCCTTAAGGTAAGTAAGTATAAGGTTTAATGAAATTTTGTTCTAAAAAGAAGTGTCGCAAACGACAGATTTGAAATAAAAATTAGTTACAAATTAAAAGAAAATAGAGCTTCATTTTTTTTAAAGTCTCACACAGAGCGGATAAAAAGAGCTATTCAGCAATGAACAGCTCTTTTTTATTAAACTCATCGTAATTGAGTACTTGCCTATCTATTTGTTTAGTAAAATTGCTATGCAAAGTAGTGCTGAGAATATCGCTACTAAAAGGGTAGTGGGAGCAGGTACTTTTATCGCTAAAAATACTGTAAAAAGTACTAATAGCACGTTTATAGCAAGTACATAACGAAAAGTAATAGGCAGTTGTAACTGATAGTGTAAGCCATTGGCTAAACCGGCAAAAATAAGGGCTAACCCTGCACTGAAAAACCAAAAGGCTTCTACCGAAAGTTGGTCGTATTTCTTGAAACTAAGTGCTGAATGCGCTATGCCCAATAGCATAATTCCAATAATAGCAACCGCATAGAATGTTTTCATTGGTACAAAAGTTTATAATTACTTTGCAAAGATACTAATTAATACCGAATTAATACCATAATACCAAAAATGTCAATAAAACTGATTAATATCAGAAATGTCAGAAATACCAATAATACCCAATCAATGACGGTGTGAGGTGTGAGCCACACTGGCAGGTGTGAGCCACACAAGCGGGTAAAATTAGTAAATGGGTTAATTAGCAAATTAGCAAATGGGGGTGGGGAAATAAAATAATGTAGATTTAGAGAGCTTATAGGAAGCCTTATTTAATGATTAATGGTTAATGATTAATGGTTAATTTGGGAGAAGCTTATAGAAAGCTTATA